>CAZMNG010000795.1:0-2781 GCA_964567505.1 uncultured Chthoniobacterales bacterium | reverse complement strand
TCCCTGGGCCAGCCATACGAAATTCGTTATCTTATGAACCCGTGACTCTAAGAGAGCACTGCGCGGACTGCAAGAATGCAGAGCGACGGAAATAACAAACCTGTCTCCTCCTATTTTGAACGAAAATCTTACAAGCTCTTTGGTTTGTGCGATTTTCGGGCTAATGCGCCCCGTCCCCTTCGCCCCCTTCGTCCTCTCTTTGAGGGCCCTTTTCGGTACTATTTGCGAGCACTTCCGGCGAACAACCGACTTTGATCAAACCGTAGGTCAGCAACGCTTTGCTGTCTTCCCAGATTCCGGGTTTGTCGGTGTGCAGAACAACTGAGATGACCTCATGCCCATCTCTGAGCGCTGAACTCACCAACACCTGTTGTGCCGCCGATGTGTACCCGGTTTTAAGCCCATTGCACCCTGCATAATGCCGTAGGAGCCGATTGTGATTCCGGAGCTGCTCAATGGTGCCGCTTGGCGATCTCCAAGTGAAATAAACCGTTCCGACGATCTGGCGAAAAAATGGTTGCTCCATCGCTGCTCGGGCGATCAACGCCAGATCATGCGCTGTGGTGTAGTGAGCGGGATCATGCAATCCGTTCGGATTTGCAAAATGGCTGTTCGTTGCGCCCAGTTCCGCTGCACGGCGGTTCATTTTTTCAGCGAATGCTTCAACCGAGCCCGCGTTATCGCGAGCCAGCGCCATGGCGACGTCGTTCGCGCTCTTGAGCATCATGCCGTATAGCAGTTGGCGGCGCGTGTACTGCTCCCCAGGTTTAAGCTCGAGTTTCGTCGGCTCGACTTTTGTGTCGGAGATATCGACCGTCACCAGTTTGTCGAGATCGCCGGATTCAATGACCAGCAACGCGGTGAGGATCTTTGTCGAACTCGCCGGATATTGCAGCGCATTCTCGTTCTTCAAATAGAGAAACTCTCCTGTAAACGAATCGATTACAGCCGCGCTTGCAGCCACGATAATCGGCTCGCCGTTGGCAGTGAACTTTTCCGTGGACGGTTTTTCTCGCGGCCTTAATTGGGTCCCGGTCGCGGGTACCAACAGCAGAACGAACAGACTGGCAAGAATGGGAAGCGTGCGTATCACTTTAAGATTTTTCCATTTACCATCATCCATTTGATCGCTCCTCTATTTTGAACAATTGCGTCGAAAACATCGTTTTGAGCGCCTTTAAACGGTATCCCGATGGAATCGGCAAGATAACCTGGAGCTATTTTCCCCAGTTCGAGTTCCCGCTTCAACGCGCGGGCCGGCGCTGTTGTTGCCATCTCGAGAAGACTCCGGGAAGTGAGAAACGGGTAGGCTTTTTTTGCCATGCGCATTTCCGAGAACATATTCAGTGAATCGTTGCTGGCGAGGCTATCGGTCCCGAGAGAAATATTCAGACCGCGCTTTTTGAGTTCTTCAAGCGGGAATCGTTTGTGATGCAGGAATCGGTGACTTTTCGGGCAGTGCACGATTTGGAGGTTTCGCCATTCGGTTTTTCCTAGAATTTCGAAGTCGCGATCGTCTAGTTCGTTAAGATGCGCGACGATACAGTCGGAGTTGATCAATCGATTTTCAATCAGATGCCGCAGCGGAGTTGTCGAACCGCAATCGGCCATTGGCCGACCCAGTTTATTGAGAAAATCAAAAAGCTCCCCGGATCCCTTGGCAAACATCGCGTATTCTTCGTGCGACTCGGCCACATGCGTTGTGATCGGCATATTAAAGCATCGTGCGCACTCAAGGGCGACTTTGTACAGTTTTGCCGAGGCAGTGTACGGCGCGTGTGGACTCAGCCCAACACCTCCCAGGCGCATGGATTGATCGGCAAAAAAGAGCCACGAACCGAAGGCGTGCTCTTCAATCCATGGCCTCGGCCGCAGGTCGATCAACTCAAGGAAGTTCCAGGCACGAATTGGGGCCGGGGGCAGCAACGGAATAATTTGTGGCGTGGCCACGATGTTAAGAACGGTCGTGACACCGCTTTTCTGGAGTTCTTCGAAGCCCTGCCGGGTCGCGAGCAAGTAATCATTGTCAGTCAGTGACCGCTTGAGCGCGTTGATCCGCGCGACCCATCGGGCAAAGCTTTTTCCCGGTAAGATCGCTCCGCGCATCATCGTGTAATCGAGGTGACAATGTGCATTGATCAGACCTGGCAGGACGACGAACTCCCCAAGGTCGATGACCTGTCCGGTGTGAGTCCTCAAGACGTCCGAGGCGCTGCCGGTTCGCACGAACCGCGGGCCATCGACGACAAAGGCACCGTTGTCGATCGGTGAGCCGTCCATGGTGACAAGCGTGCGGCAGCGGTACGCGATCATTAAGACGGATTCTTCAACGTGATTCGCGCTTTCGCCACGAACAGGTTGCAAGCCTCAATGCAAAGAAACGGGATCGCGGCACGGTTTTGCCCCGTCTGATCCACGTTTGGGTCTGATTTCGACGGAGGAAGAAAGTTTGGTCGCTCACCTTCTTCGATGCCCCACAGAATCGTTCGCAGGCAACGATTCTCCGAATCGCAGGCTTCTTTCACAAGATTGCGCGCTTTTTCAGCTGTCAGTTTGCGCGTGAGACGGTATATGCCGCTCTGGCGGTTTAACGTCTTTCGCAGATAGACCGGGCTGGCTTTACCCGTTCGGTACGCCAGCCAGGTGGCGACCGCCCCCGGGTAAAAGTAATCGAGCGCTCGCTTCAGGTCATCGATCGTTGCCAGTTCAATGACCCAGCCTCGTGGCAGATTGGGCGCTCCCTTCAACGGACGATACTTTCGCTCGAAGTCGTACTTCGCA
>CAZMNG010000794.1:0-2785 GCA_964567505.1 uncultured Chthoniobacterales bacterium | reverse complement strand
TAGGAAAAGTTCTTAAGACGCTGGTAACTGGTTTTAGAACGTGATAATCTGGGCGGCTAGTGACCGGTATGTTTCGTCGTTTTGTTTCGCTCATGCTTGTGCTGCCGCTATTCGTGGCAGGTTGTAAAAAAAGTGCGACTCTCGCTAAACTGGAGGAGACAGCGCCCGTTGTGACGCCAACTCCATCGTTCGCGGCTCCGCCGCCCGCACCTGCGCCGACGCCGCAAGTGGCTATCGACCGCTCGGCGAAAGTGGTCGTGCTTTGCTATCATCGGTTTGAAGATAACAAGCGCGACCAACTCGCGATTAACCCGACCGACTTCCGGGCGCAGATGAAGCAACTGAAAGACGACGGGATAGGCGTGATTTCGATGAAAGATTTTCTCGCGTGGCGACGTGGAGAAAAATCGATTCCGCGAAAAAGCTGCGTTATCACGATCGATGACGGGTATATTTCTGGCTACACAGTTGCCTGGCCGATTCTGAAAGAATTCGGGTATCCTTTCACGATGTTCATTTACACGAACTATGTGAATGTGGGCGGCAAATCGCTCACCTGGGCGCAACTTGAACAGATGAGCGACGCCGGAGTCGATATTGAAAGTCATACCGTCTCGCATCACGACCTCCGGCACGCGCCGAAGGGGCAGGATTACGCGACCTGGCTGCACAACGAGGTTTACACTTCGAAAGACATCCTGGAACAAAAACTGGGCGTAAAGATCATTGCCTTCGCGTTCCCGTACGGAACCTATAATGAACAAGTCCGCAAAATGGCAGCCGACGCAGGATATCAAGCGCTGTTTACCGTATACGGGCAGCACATGGGAATTGATGCACGCGGTGACGAACTCGGCCGCTACGCTCTTGATTCCCTCCATCCTGACCTGTTCAAAACAGTGGTCGATTTTGGCGCCAATGATGGTGTTGATCCGGGAGTTGAAGCTGCGCAATTGGCGGCGGCCGCAATGCTGACCGAGCCGATGAACGACGAAAAAATATCGAATACGCGGCCGGTGATCAAAGCGAACCTGGCGTCGATGGGAAATGTGGCACCCAACTCCGTGGAGATGCGAATCAGCGGATTCGGCCTGGTGCCGGCAAAGTACGATCCGGCCACGAAACTGGTGTCCTACGAATTTACCGAGGACCTGGTTCCTAAAACCTACACCGTTATTTTGTCTGCGACGGTCGACGGGAAGAAAGTGGAGACGCGCTGGGACTTCACGGTGGATCCCACAGCACCAGCGGCTGGGAAGCAGGCTGCGGCCAACGGGGGATAGTCGTGTTCTCTCAGCTCTCTGACAAACTTCAGGATATATTCAAGGATCTCCGGGGTCACGGCACGATCTCTGAGACAAATATCAACGACGCAATGCGCCAGGTTCGCCTGGCGCTTCTGGAAGCGGACGTTCATTATCAGGTCGCCAAAGATTTCATCGCCAGAGTCAAAGCCAAGGCTTTGGGCCAGGAGGTGCTGCGATCGATCAGCCCCGGTCAGCAGATTGTCAAAGTCTTCTACGACGAACTTACGCAATTGCTCGGGGGCGATAATGCGCCTCTAAACCTGAGTAAACCGGCGCGGATCATGATGGTCGGCCTGCATGGAGCGGGCAAGACCACCTCTTCGGCCAAACTGGCGCTTTTCCTCAAGAAACAAGGCAAATCTCCGTTGCTTGTGGCGTGCGATCTACAGCGGCCGGCGGCAATCGACCAATTGGCGACTCTGGCCTCGCAAGTTGGTGTACCAGTCTATCGGCCTGCGCCCGGGGAAAAAGACGTTGTGAAGGTGGGAAGGGAAGCCATGGATTGGGTGGAAACCCAATCAGGCAACGTCCAGATTTTTGATACAGCCGGTCGGTTGGAGATCGACGAATCGCTGGTGGACGAGCTCAAACGTCTTCGGGACGTGTTACAACCCCACGAAATTCTTCTGGTCTGTGACGCTGCCACGGGCCAGCAAGCCGTCAATGTCGCGACGCATTTCCACGAAGCGCTCGGCCTGACAGGCCTGATTCTCACGAAGCTGGATGGCGACGCCCGCGGGGGCGCGGCATTGTCGATGCGCGAAGTGACGCAGCGTCCGATCAAGTTCGCCGGTGTCGGCGAAAAGATCGATCAGTTCGAACCCTTTTATCCCGATCGTCTGGCAGGTCGAATTCTTGGGATGGGGGATGTTGTGAGCCTGGTTGAGCGCGCGGCGGAATCGATTGACGAGGAAGAAGCGGCGCGGCTTGAGAAAAAGATGCGAACGGCGCGCTTCGATTTTGACGACTTTCTTTCGCAGTTCAAGATGCTGCGCCGGATGGGGCCGCTGGAAAATATCCTTGGCATGTTGCCCGGGATGGGTAATATGAAAGGCTTTTCGGTAGACGAAAAACAGCTAAAGCGAATCGAAGCGATCGTGCTTTCCATGACGCCGGGCGAAAGAAGGAGCCCGGATATCCTGAACGCCAGGAGGAGGCAGCGCATCGCGCGCGGCAGCGGGACTTCAGTCACCGAAGTGAACACGTTGCTTCAACGGTTTAACCAGATGCGTAAACTGATGAAGAACGCGGGAAAAATGAAGAAGATGATGGCTCGTCTCCCGCGGGCCGGACCAAATGGAATGTAAGGATGATAGAGGGCCGCAGGCTCTTGAGTTTAATATGGCTGTTTCGATTAGATTGCGTAGAGAGGGAACCAAGAACCGTTCTTTCTATCGAGTTGTGGTAGCGGACAAACGTAGTCCGCGCGACGGGAAGTTCATTGAGGCGATCGCGGAGTATCAGGCCGCGCTCAAGCT
>CAZMNG010000793.1:0-2787 GCA_964567505.1 uncultured Chthoniobacterales bacterium | reverse complement strand
AACTGCTGGAGAAAGTCGATGCGGATTTAGCCCAGGAGGCTCGTCAAAAGGGCTGGCTTTTTTTTGCCGCGGGAAGTTGTAGCGGGAATTCTCTCTTAGATCCGTTAGGAGCGTGGCCATCGATGGAATAATCGGAATGAGCCGTCGCTCATTGCTTTTGGTGCCATGCTCGGAGTCACCATGAATCCAAATGCCGTTTTCCTGAACATCTACCCATTTTACGTTCTTGGCTCCATCCAAACGGCACCCCGAGTACGCCAGAAACTCGATTAGGTCACCGCATTGCTGCGAACACCAAGCGCCCTGGGCACGAACTGACCTCAGACCGTTAGTTGCAAGGACGTAATGCTTGCAATCGGCTCAAGCCAGGCAAAACCGTCCACTAAATCCGAGGGGAAAAACGCCGATCTTAAAGTTGTGGGTTTCCGATTTCGAAGAAGAGTAAATTTACCGCCCGGGTTGAAAATCAACCTGAGCAAAAGCGGTGCGTCTGTAACGGTAGGCGGCCGCGGATTGACCGAGAACTTTGGCCGATGCGGAATTCTGCAAACGGTCGAATTACCATTTCGAAGTACCAATGAATCCGAGTCTAATTCCTAAGTTATTGACGCAGTTGTCATCTTTCTCCGCATCTGCGGCGGTGGCGAATCCGTATTCGTCGCCCGCTTGTTTGACCAACATTCGTGTATATCTCGACGAACTTTGTGCTTTACCCTTCTCAGGTCATTTGGTTGTTGGCGATGCACCGGGCCACAAAGGTTGTGCGCTTACCGGGATTCCGTTCACTAGCCAGCGTGTTCTCGTCTCAAGTGCGCACCCGTTTATCGCAGCCTTGCGCCCAAGACTGGCGGGTGCAGGTTGGGTTACCGAGTCTACCGCGACCATCGTTTGGACGCATTTGTTGTCTTGCGCTGCCGTCCCCGCCTTTTGGAACGCTTTCCCATTTCATCCGCACGAACGCGCCAATAGAAGATCAACCAGGCATCCGACACGAGCCGAAGTCGCCAGTGGATATGTCTTTTTGGACCTTGTGATTCGCATTTTACGCCCGCAAACGGTGGTTGCGGTTGGTGGCACCGCTACAAAAGCACTTACTTTTTCCTTTCCTACCCTCAGCGTCGTCCCCGTTCCGCATCCGTCATTCGGTAACAAGGCGGCTTTCATCTCTGGCATTAAAGCCGCGGGAATTGAATAAGCGGACATTGGCGAAAGTTCTCTCAACCGTTTGTGTCAGTGATTTGCGAGGGCGATGATTGGAAGATCCGGATGCTAACCGTGAACGTCACTCCAACGCCAGCGAATTAGACTCAATCAAAGTCAGATGTATCCCTCTCGTCTTAAATATCCAGCCAGTCGAGTCGTTAGCCTTTTAGAGGGCTGTGCTTGGTCTTCTAACCATGTCCGCAATGTCTTTACCGGGACTCCGATCCGGGTCGCAATCTGGCGAGGTGTATCGCCGGTTTCCCTGGCGTATCTGCAAAAGGCTTCGATGACTTTTGCTGCAGTCATACGTAACGGCTCAAGACAAAGCTGAGGGAGAGCGAGCGAATATTTAAGCCCGACCTTCCAAAACCGGCTTTGGCGGCTTCGCCGAACGAATAGCGTGGAGTAGCACGAAACAGCCGAGAATGTTCAGGCGCGGCTGGTAACGGCGTTGGCTTCCCTTGGACATTTCTTGTAATACGGCCAAATACGCTGCCGCTTTAATTTCGGTATTCGGCAACGAGCGAATATGGTTGCGGCAGATAGAAACAGTCAAAGATCGAGGTCGGTCAGGGGCCTTCCTTCCCGAAATTGTGCTGGCCGACAACCGACCCAGCGCGTCGCTGGACAATGTCTCGTGGTCCGGCCGCCAGATCGAGGTCAATATCTTCATTTACGGCTACGAATCCGTGTCGTTGCCTGCCTCTTGCCGGGTCTACCGGGCCATGAGCCCGATCTCACCGCCGGTCGCACGACAGCAGTCGCGATCACTGCGTCCGGAGATGAGTTGCGTGCGATCGCGCCGCTCGCGGGCGCCTATGTTTCGGAGCGCAATTTCTTTGACAAAGCCTCGCAGACGTGCTTTTGGGGTTCGTTGCTCCTACTGGTGGCATCCGGTGAGGTCCATAGCGTATGCTAAAACACAAATTAATCACTGGAGCCTCCCTGATAGTTATTTTTACCTCTGTATACGGTTTGCTAAAGACGATTTTCGATGCGCCGCCAATACAATCGACGCGCACTACAACCATCTCGACAGCCGCAACTTCAACTCCAAGTATTCTCTCCGTGTCTACGACGCCTGTACCTGAGCCGACTCCGGAAGCAACCCAATCGACGCCCACTACAACCGTCGCGACTACCGCAACTTCAATTCCAAGTATTCTCTCCGCGTCTACGACGCCTGTACCTGAACCGACTCCGGAAGCAACCCAATCGACGCCCATTACGACCGTCGAGCCGACACCTTCGCCCAAGCTTCTAACGGGCCGAGTAATAAAGCACCGGCCAGACCAGTACCCTAAGGGCGCTCTAAGTAAAGAAGAACTCTCCGCCATCAAGAAAGCTATAAGGACGATTCAATGGAGCCGGAATTCGGACCCTAAAGCAGCCGCCGACGAAGATTATGCGGCAATGGTAAAAGAGTGCGAGAACAGTAGTGTACACTTTCTTTTAGAAGACCTTATAACTGAGGTGGCAAGCAACGACTACCAGCCGGGTAACGAAGTAGCTAATACTACATATATCAACGAGCTAATCTCGGATTTCAAAAATGGCGTCAAAAGCGACCGAGAAAGCCACGAA
>CAZMNG010000792.1:0-2788 GCA_964567505.1 uncultured Chthoniobacterales bacterium | reverse complement strand
AATCACCGCAAAAATTCCCGATATTGAAAATGTATTCTCAATTCTAGCAAACGGACTCAGAGTACTAAGCCAACCGAGTTTAGCAATAGAGCTTCCGTGCCTAGCAATAGAGATTCGGAAGGTGAGAGCCCTACTTAACCTAAAAGCAATAGGCATAAGAAGAAGTTCTATTTGTAGAAGAAGCGCGCCTAAATATAATATTGGAAAATACAATATACAGAATAGACGAGCTGGCCATTGTACTATCAGAGCAAGGGCTTTGAAATTTACAATGAATGGAATCGCAGCAAAAGATTTGTTCAGTCTGAATAAATCAACAAGGTCGTTTCTTCCGCGTATTGTGTCAGCCTCCGGCATCTCCCAAATATATTTAGTTATTAGCTTCGATGCCTTGGAAGTGATATTTTGTATGTTCCTGCTTGCCCGAACAGCTGTTTCCATGATCCAGTAGTTTTGGGACAAAAGAGCCATCACAATGACTTCACTGGCTTTGCTGTCATCCAGTACACCAGCGGCTTCCACGGCAATCTTTGCGCGTAGCATATCCGTGCCGTGGGCCTCTACTGCATTGACTAAGAAGGAATGGAGTTCATCCGCTACAGCGTCGATGAGATACTTTTTCGACGAAGTGAATGCGTCCACCAGAAAACGCAAGCTATAGGTCGCGCGGATTCTGGCCGATTCGTCCACCGCCTGGCTATTCGCTCCGGTCCCAGTGGCCGCGATTTCATTCCAACAGAATTGGACTACTCTCCCCGCTTCGTCGTCTGGCGCGAGTTCCACATAAAGTACGAGCGCGTCGCGGTCGCGGCGGTCGTGTGTGATCGATTCCATATCGATCGGTGTTAGTCCAACCTCGACTGCTCGGGCGAGAAAATATTCGTTGAAGCGCCGATGCACAAAGCTGATTCGTTCCGTTGGATAAGGAGAGCGACGCACCAACCGCGCCCGTTCAAGCACATCGATTGAATCCCTTAAATTCTTTACCTCATACTTTTCTTCTATCCAATTGCGAAGCTCGTAAATTTCCGCTTCGAGACCGACGTGGCTTCGAGAGAACATCTCGTAGGCTATCAGGGTGGCGACGCGACCTACCTCGTCGGCTGTCAGCTTGTAGTTTTCCAGTAGCTGTTTGAGTCGGTCCAGTCTGCCTCTGATATAGTCCTCATAAACCTGAACTTTGCTTATTGGTAGCGCACCTTTGTTGCTGGAGATGTAGTTAACGACCAAATTGGCTACGAACGGGTTCTTGACCACATTAACCCATTGGCTGCGGGAACTCAGAAATACGTCGATTTCCGTAGGGGAGAGCCGGTTACTTCTTGTAAGAGTCTGCCGGATCTTCCGCCTCGAAAGCGGGAGAATGTCCAGCATGACGAGCTCGGTTGAGTGGAAGCGCGGTCTGCGGAAATACCGTGAGGCGATCACACATCGAGACATGTGTGGTCCGATCATGAACTCCTCAATTTTAGCGCTGAACAGCCTGATAATATCAGACGTCTCGTCACGATCTAGAAGCACCGGCGTTTCATCAAACGAGTCAAAAATGATGAAGAGGCGGCCAGCTTCCAATAATCCCTTCAAATATTTGTCACAGAACTCTACGATCAGATCAATCCCGCCAGTTTTGAAATATTCGCTAACAAATGCGAATATGTTAGCCTCATCGGGCGAGGTGAGAAGCTTGTCACTGTCACCCCATTCTTTGAGGTTCACATAAATCGGTAGAACACCGGTCTTCGGAACTTCCCTCAACATTTGACGGGCGAGATGCCTCATAGCAACGCTCTTACCAGATCCTGGGTCTCCTAAAACAAGAAACCCTTTCGCCCGATGCTCACGCCGGATGGAACTGACAAGATCTCCCAGTTTTCGCGACCGGCTTCCGGTGATCGAGAGTTTCTCGATTTCGGCGTCTAGCGGGTTAAATGCTTGGTCCGTCCAATTAGATTCCTCGTCCAATCGCGTGAGACGGTTTTCAAGGACCTGCGCGATCCGATCGAGCTTTTGTTTAAACCCGATCTCGCCAATATCTTTGGAAACATCGCCGACTTGCCGGCCACCAATCGTATCGTCTTTTCTGAGAAGCCAGACGATTATAACAATCGCTAATATTGCTACTAGAGTTGTTGTGAAAAATTCGCCCGCAAACGTGTCCAGATAGTGAGCTTGGATACCAACCCTCTCAAGATCGGAGCTATAGAATTTTAACAGTCCCGACCAAACTGGCCCCGAGCTGAGTGTGACGATCGCACCAACTGCGGCGATACCGAAATTAGGCGTTGCGGTTTTGTCACGCTTCGACCACACAAAATAAAGCAAGATGACGGTGCATGCGGAGATCACCGCAATAGAAACTACCGCGCCCAGCTCAGTTAGAAAAACATAAGATGCGAGAGCCCCTACGATCGCGGCCACTGTTATAAAAGCAGTTAGAAGAAATCGATTTTGCATCCCGCAGTTCTCCCGAGCAGGTGCTCCATTTTTATCATCGGCAAAGTGTGTCGCTAATCGATTTTAGTCAAATGACGCGTTACTTCACCAGCGCAGGATTCTGCACCCAGGATATCGACGTTCATCTAACGTGGGCTAGCCAAGCAGGGACAGAGTCTGATGGCTTCGAGCACTGTCGCAAAAGCGAGTGTGGTCGCCCCGGCCTCCCCCCCCATTCATCGCATGGCTGACCCGAGCGCATCTGAACTTTGAAGTCAAGGATCTATGACGCTCGGAGGTGGCGCGCCTTTGGCGCGTCCTTGAGTTCAAAGTTCAGATACGCTTTTCTGCCGCC
>CAZMNG010000791.1:0-2790 GCA_964567505.1 uncultured Chthoniobacterales bacterium | reverse complement strand
GCAAAGTGCGGACCGAAGTAAGCGTCCAAAAGGCTGCGATAGATTTTTTTGAATACTTCCAAAGTGAGCGGGCCGCCGTTCTCCTCGATCTCATGCACCTCTTTCTCGAATTCCGCGAACATCGTCTGACGGAAAAGAGTCTGCCGGATATCTTCGATCTGGCGATCGATAAGATAGGCGCGCATTTGCACGTCATCCGCTTGTTTCAGAAGATAGTGCGTCAGGAGTTCTTCATTGAAAGTCGAAGCGACCTCCGCAAGAAAAATGGGATATCCGTAATCCTGGAAGCTTTGATGCTTCTGAGCCAACCAGGTATGCATTGAGTGGCCGGCCTCGTGGGCCAGAGTAAAAACGTCAGAGAAGACGTCCGCCTTATAATTCATGAGTATGTATGGAGGATTGCCATAACTGGAGGAAGCAAAGGCCCCACTTCGTTTCCCCTTCGTTTCATACCGGTCCACCCAGCGGGATCTCAATCCGTCGCCCAGTGTGTGAAGATATTCCGCACCCAACGGCTTCAACGCTTTCACGATGAGGTCGATTGCTTCGTCGAACGTGACTTTTGTCCGCACAACTGGAACCATTGGCACAAAAGTGTCGTACTGGTGAATTTCATCCAACTTCAGGATTTCCCTGCGAAGGTCGTAGTACTCGTGGAGCACGGGGAGGTTTTTACGAACGGTCGCGATGAGGTTATCATAGACAGCCAGGGGGATGTTGTCGTTAAAAAGAGACGCTTCACGGGCAGATGCATAGTTCCGAATTTTTGCCGAGAACACATCCGGTCGCGAGGAGGAGGAGAGCGCCGACGCCAGGCTGTACTTATGATCATCGAACTCCGCGTAAAATTGGTGAAAAGCCTTGCGACGTAAATCTCTATCCCTGTTGTTGAGGAATGAGAAATAGCTGCTTTGGGAGAGTTCGAGTTCCTGACCCTCTACCTTCAGCGAACCAAATTTCATGTCAACATTTGTCAGCTGGGAAAAGGTATCGGAGTGACCGCGGATAACCGGAGCACAAAGGGTCAGAAGCCGCTCCTCCCGCTCGGAGAGCATGTGCGGCTTATACCGACGGAGTTTGATGAGCGCAATCTTCCAGGGCGCCAGGATAGGATCGTCCAGAAATCGTTGGAATGTGTTATCGCCTATTTGCTGGATTTCCGGATTGATGAAGGAGGCAACTTCCCCGACCTTGGTAAGAAGGTTTGTTAGTTCGGCTTGCCGGGACAGATGGTCGTTATTCGAGCTGTCTTCGGCGTTTTTGAGGGACGCGTAATGTCCAAGCCGTTCGGCGATCTGGTCAAGCGACTTTTGGAATTCCAGGCAATCAAATAGGGTTTTCACAGATTCGCCAAGCCGAGTTCTGTACTCCGCGGTTTTCGGATACAGATCTCTCAGCTGAGCAAAGGCCTCGTGGTATGCTTCTTCTGTCTGAAAAAGGCGTGAGAGGTCCCAAGTGTCGGACTCGGGAATATCAGAACGAGTTAGGATCTTGGCTGTCATAAAATAAAGTCAGGCTCGCGGATGTGTTCGTATACTTTTTCAAACGCTCGACCGTGACATGCGAATCGATTTGGGCTGTCGGCAGGGTTTTGAATAGCCGTCCAGCAGTTAGACGGGAAGTGCGGCTCCAGTATCCAATAGATACAACTTGTCTTCACATCGATGCCATCACGAAATAGGCGCGAACGAGCTTCTCGTCGCCGCTCTGTATCATGCCTGAGGGGCTGACCAGATTCTGCGCCTGCAGCAACGACAACCCGGGGCGCGGGTGTTTATTACGGTGCCAACCCGCACTTTTCATCACGTGAAAAGTGCGCCGCGTCCGAAGCGGCTCTGCGAGCCGCTTGGCGCGGCCGATTCTCCAAAATGGCGAAATGCACTTTGCATTTCGCCATTTTGCGGCGTTAGCCCAGGGTTATCCCGGGAGAGTCCGGCCGCCGCCGGACTGTTTCGGCCCTCCGGGTGCATATTTCTGCGAAATATGCAGGCTAATTCGCGGTCTCGCTTCTTTCCCAAAGCCCGAACACGTTGTTCTCCGTGTCCTGACAGATCGCGAAGTAACCCATTTGAGGCACCTCGGTCTTCGGAACGCAGACTTTGCCGCCGAGTTTTTCGACGGTGGCGACGTATTTGCTGATTGAATCGACGAAAACATAGTTCGTAATCGCCTGGCCCGGGCTTCTGCGGGCCATTATCCCGCCGTCAAGCGCTTCGTCAGGGCCCCCTGTGTCGATGTGCAGATAATCGGTCATCCCGGGCATATTGGCAATCTTCCAGCCGAATAACTCGCTGTAGAAAGTTTTTGCCCTGTCAATGTTGTCCGCGGGGATCTCAAACCAACAAAGACGCGGGGTAACGGTTTGTTCTGTTTCTGTTTGTGTGCTCATTTTATCTTTCGTTGCGATTCACCAATGCGACGAATGCGATGTTCCGTTCAGGACATTCTTGCCGTTTTTTTGTTCGCCTACTGTAGCCCGCATCGATCACCGCTCGGTGAAGCCGCAACCACACCGGATGTGAACTGCCAGCTGAATTCTGCTCTACTTGCAGCCCATAAACTGTCGCGGAGGGACAATCGACCGTCGCCCGGCGATTCATCGCCGCGTGAGCAACGATCAATAGGGCGACCTGGACGAACGCTTCAGTGGCGAGCTTGTCGAATTTATCAATGCTGGAAAATTTCTGCCCATCTTACGGGAGCGCGCCGAACCCGAATCTGAACCGGATGACGCCGTTGAAGTATTCGGCGGCAACGTGATGCGCGTTAGTGGTCGGATGAAAACCATCC
>CAZMNG010000790.1:0-2797 GCA_964567505.1 uncultured Chthoniobacterales bacterium | reverse complement strand
CCAAGAGCACAATTACGCGCGAGAATCTCACACGTTCGGAGTCATTGCCCCTCAAGCGTTCCCGGATGTAACCGTCGACCTCCAAGATATCTTTTAAGCCGTTTCCATTGAACTTTGCTCGGCTTATCCGCTCAAAGCGCTCTTAGCCTTGATTCACCAGTGGCTCGGCGCCTTGCACGCTCCCCGCCTAGGCTTTTCCCAAGCCTGGAGGCCTGCACTGTAGGCTCGCAAGAGCGCGCCATTCCCGCGGGCGTCAGATGACGACTACACGCACCATCCCGATCGATGCCCTACCCGTGGAAATCCCTGAAGGAAGACCTCGTCGAGCCGCTAAGGGTGAACCAAGCGTGCGTGCTTCGTCAAGCGTGTTCTCGGCCCACTGCATTACGACACCGCAATGATGGTTAAATTCCAACAAAGGTGCGTAAAGTCTCACAGAAAGGTCCCTCCAACGCCAAGCCATTTGCCTTGCGATTTAAGTTGGCTTCCAGCCTCCAGCCCCACCGGAGGCTCTTCCTGCTGACGTTTGTTCCGGCAGCATGTTTTCCCGGGTCCTGCCGAAAAGCCTACCCCAAAGCGTTCTGGCACCGTGGCGCGCCGTGCTCACCGCGGGCTTCCCGAAAGTTTGGGCTAAGATACCAAGGCTCTCAGTGGATCCTGGATTCGCGCTCGTTCGCGCCATTCCGGCTCCGGCACCACCTCGCGAGGTGGCCTCCCATGCCGCGAGCCGGCAGGTGTTTCTCGATGCGGTGGCCCACGGCTCGGTGATTTCCTGGCAGCACATCAACCTGCCGGGCGAGTATGATTTTTCGGACGAAAAGCTGCGGGATAGCGTCGGAATCCGAACCCCAAAATTGACCCCCTAAAGAGGTCAAAAATTTGGGAGTTGCCGAACCGCGTTATGTGCTTCAGTCAACGGGACTTGTAGAAAACTGTGTGGGACTTTACGTACCTTTGTTGGAATTTAACCAGCGCGGCTCGACGGTTCACACGGGTGGGTCTTTTGCATATCGTTCGCTCACCGCGGAGGGCTACCGTCATCTACGCACAGTCGTCGGTGGTTCAGATGTTCCCGCGCATGAATCAATGCCAGGTGTAATGCCAGGTGTGCATGGAGTAGCATCGTTGCTTAAGCGATGGCTACTTGGCACACACCATGGCGCCGTGCTGCCTGCTCAGCTTGACCATTATCTGGACGAGTTTGTTTTCCGTTTCAATCGCCGCGCTTCCCGATCGCGGGGGCTATTGTTTTACCGACTGCTTGAGCAATCAATCGCCACCGCACCGCTAACCTATCTAGACATTGCCAACCGCAAGTGAAATAGAATTAACGGCTGCAGCTGTACTACTACATGTAGCAAGAGAACATAAACGGCTCGAACCAATTACATCCGCGGTTTCGGAAGCACGTTAAATGAAAATAAGGGCGCCTCAGAACCGCATTGCGTGAGGGTGAAACCAAATTAGATAGGAACAGACCGATTAGATCCGGGATGGACCAGATTAATGAGAATAGCGAAAGCGGGATTCCCGCCAAGGCGCGGTGCCTAGAAGCCCTACTGCTTTACCATCTCAATGTCCGGCATCGTCCAGCTCTTGTCGAAGAGCGCCTTTTCGGGACCGTAAAATCGAAACCACGGGAACCAGCTCTTCTCCGCCGGGGTGTAAATCCAGTTCGACTCCTTACCGGCGGGCGCCTTCGGACCGAAGTAAATGTCCACCGAGCCGTCGGCGTTCTTCCGCATTTCATTATCTAATGAATCAAGGGTGGGGCGCGTCAGGTTGAGGAAGAGGGCTGCCGTTTGCCGCATAGCGTCCAGGCTGACGATGGGCATGCCCCAAATTAGTGCGTCGACGGCACGCCGCTCCAGCATGCGTTGTTGCAGTTCCTCGGACGAGAAGTCCTTTGCGGATACATTCAGAGTAAGCATGGCGAGCGTCGCAAGTGTGATGAGTTTGGTTGGTTTTGCTTTCACGGTCTCTTGCAGCCGATGTTGTTGCGTTGTTCGGTATCTGCCTTTCGCTTGATTGGAGGCGCTGGCGGACCGAAACAACGGTCGGAGCCTAATACTCGGCATGCGCGTCACGCAATAAGCTTTTGGTACGATAGGGTCGCAAGCGACAAGGATGGCATCGTTAGCTGTGGCGACTCCGGGCCTGCCGGGGCGCCGTGAATTTCAGATTTTGACGGTTTGCCGACGAGGGTTTTTGTCCGACGCGTGTGGAGCTAAATGGATACCCCATTTCCTGTGAACACTAGGTGCACTTTTTCAGCATTCGTAAATTTTCCTGCGAGTTGGTCTGGCGTGAGCTGGCGTTGAGCGCGGGCCGTTGGTACACTCCACTCACTCCGTGTTCTGTCACCGATCGGTTCAAGACCGGCCACTAATTAGCTGACCAGGCCGTTCAAATCAGTTCTTTCCGTGAACAGCTGCGCTACGCGAAAGGTCCGCTCCGATAACGCGACAGCCGTAAGTGCTGAAAGATTAAATAACGTGGAAAGTGACAGCCCAATTTGGCCTTCCCCAATCCCGAGATCCTTGCATCACGTGCGTGAAAAGTGCGGGATTTCTAAATCATCGAGTCATAAGATCCTGCATATTAGCCAATTATAAATTTCGATCTAAGGCCGTTTAAGCCATCGATTCGAGGGTCGTGCCAAGCGACACAATTGGCCCTCGAACTGGCCGAATGACGGCCAGGATACCTTTTTCGATCAGCCAGGAAAACACAAAGATCCGTAACCAACGCGATTGATCCCCGGTTGAATCCGGCGCAATCATCAGTTGATCGGGGT
>CAZMNG010000789.1:0-2804 GCA_964567505.1 uncultured Chthoniobacterales bacterium | reverse complement strand
TAGTGTCCTGTCCCCGAAATAAGAGGTACCTCTTATTTCGGGGACAGGACACTAGAATCCGAAGACAATTTCGAGCAGCACCGAGACCAGGACGGCGACGATCAAAAAAATCGCAAACACCGTTTCAGCGATGGCAGTCGCTCTCTCGGCGCGGCTGTTTTTTAACAATGCGTCAATCGACTGGGAACCGGCAGACTTTTCTGATGTCTGTTGCTTGAGCTCCGCCTTTGCGGACGCAAAATTGATGATCTTCCGATCATCGATTTCTTCGTCGTCGGATAGCTGGAAGTCCGCGCAAACCGAATCGATTCGCGATTCTTCCCGGTGGAATATGTCTGATATAAACACAAGTTCCTGTTTTTGTTCGATAAGGGTACTTAAGATGAGATTGGCACGCCAAAGCCGTCTCCAATGGAGAGCGAGGCAACGTTTTAATCATACTATCACAACGCTCGGAATAAGCGTTATGACATAGCTGCCCCCCGCGAATAAACCTCTACGGGCAGTGATGCGCTGCTGCGCGGGTTTACCAGGTCCCCTGGTGCACGCGTCCGGCTTTCGGCCGATGCGAATATTTCTGCATACGGTTCGGGTGGAGGATGCCGGCCAGGGTCCCGCGTGAATTCGAGATGAATGAGGATGTCGTAATCATTGTGCGATGGCCTCCTTTCGAAGCAGAAAAGACCATCCCTAGCATCAAGGTGTCTAACTTGCAATAGAAAAGTTTAGTGAATGTTTCGCAAATTGAATTACTAGCGCGCTGCGATCGAGCCGCAGATAAGCGCAAATCCAAGAAGTTGCACTGAAGCTCTCAGTCCTTGGGTGATTGCGCGATTCGTCCGTACCGACTTCCAGTTTTCAGGTAACTGATCCGGATTCCAGCCGGCCAATTCCTGTTCAATCGACCGGCTCAGCCAGATCGAAATAGCTGTCGCAACAGAAAAGAAAAATAGTGCGCTCCAAACCGCGTCGTTGGCTGCGTTGTTTTCTTTGAATCGAAAAGCGTACAGTAGCAGGAATAGAATCGAGAGCGCGTTCAGGATCGGCGTCAGCCGGTTGAACGTGCGAAGAAAACGCTGTTCGAGCTGGACCCTCTCCCGGTCCGGCAGTTCGCGGCAGGTTGACTGCATGAATATGAAGCACGCGAAATCGAGCGAAGCGGCAAAGCCCGGAACGACCAGAGTAATGAACTCCAACCAATCCATAAAAGTTGCGATCAGCGATCAACGGTCATGTCAAAACTCGGCTCAAAAAATTCACGATGATCTCGTTAAAGCGGTGCGCCTGTTCTACGTTGCCCAGATGCGCTGCCCCCTCGAGCAGACATAGCTCCGCATTCGGAATCCGTTGCTGGATCGCTCTTGAAGCTTTCTCCGGAAACGCGAGGTCAAATTCGCCCGGCACGACCAACGTCTTGGCTCTGACTTTTTCGAGGGCGTCGGTGACGTCCAGTCCTTGGACTGCGCGGGCGCACCCCGCGTATCCATCAACCGATGTCCGAAGGATCAGGTCCGATATCCAGGAGACGTTGGCCGGCGCCTCCTCGATGAATTTTGGTGTAAACCAGCGAGCCAGCGTTGAGGCAACCTGCGACGCCATCCCTTCGCGGCGAACCGTCTCTATTCGCTCTTCAATGGTAGCCTTCGCCCGCGGTTCTGTCCGGGAACCCGTACTGCAGAGGATGAGGGCGTCGAGTTTTTCCGGGTACTCTAAGGCAAAGTGCTGGCCGATCATACCTCCGAGGGAGATACCGACGAATGCCGCGCTCGATACATGCAAGTAATCGAGCAGCGATGCCACATCGGATGCGAGTTCCGGGAGCGTGTAGTTGTCTCCCGGTGCGTCGGTTGAGCCGTGTCCGCGAAGGTCGTAAAGCAAAACTCGGAATCGGCGTGCCAGCAGGGGCAGCTGATAATTCCAGAGGTCCAGGCTGGTCGCAAGCGAGTGGCTCAGCACGACGACCGGGTACCGTCGGTCACCGCGGAGAGAATACGCGACTTTGAACCCGTTTATTGTTACAAAATTTCTGGTCATGACTCTTCGGCAGCATAACGCCGAGAAAGAATAATGACCAGTCTGCAGCCGACCGAGTTCTCTGCAAACCTGTTCGGAAGCAGGGACACTAGTCCTTCCTTTTGGCCCGTTGCGATAGCAGGGGATTGTCGGTGCGTTTCTGCTCGTCCGGCGTCAGGAATCGGCGCAGGTCGCCTTCAATCTCAGCAACGCTACCGGTCGTCGTATGGATGCCATGTACCTGGTCCAGCTCCTGTATTAATCGCTGGTAGCCGTGGCAGATCACGGCGAGTTGTGCCAGGAGGTACACTGGAACAACAGCCTCTCCTTCTTTCACGGCGCACATCATCCGAGCAAGTGCTCCCAGATTCTTGGATGTCAGCGCGAGTCTCTCAATCTCGACTCCGCCTTTCTTCGGATCAGTGATCTGTAAGGTAATGTCCTGCAGTGCGTAGTCGATCTCGATGCTGTATCGAAAGTGCTCTCTCCCCTCAAACGAAAAGTATTGGACTTCGTCTCCCTCGTTTGATGCGTACAACTCGGCTCCCCGGCGTTTGACATCGGTAAGCCAATTTTCCACTAACAGTCGAGGCGGTTCAACGGGCTCGCTCATTCTGGTTGTTCCTCTTTAGCTGACAAACATAGAAACCCGTCCGTTCGAAACAAGAGAATCTTCTGCGTCCAGAGTCAGCAGCTTTGCCACCGCAGTGCGATCTGCTTAGATTCCGTTATCGCCTCAAAAAACTCAAAGTACCGACTCCGGCCGAATTCGGGATAAACCGTCGCGACTG
>CAZMNG010000788.1:0-2810 GCA_964567505.1 uncultured Chthoniobacterales bacterium | reverse complement strand
ATGTCACACCTGGCGCGCAACCGGCATCGCGATTTACCTGGAGAACGACGGACGGCTCGAGCTGGCCGGGCATGAGTCTCCGCGCACAACCAAACGTTACGACCGGACAAAAGACGAGATTACACTGAGTGAGGTGGAGCGAATCCGGCTGTGACGTTCGATCCCCGATTATCGGCCCGATTCAGGCGGCCAATACAGCCGACACGACTCGGCTAAAGCGGACTGCGCCCCTGGCGCCTGACTTTGCGCCGCCCTCATGACGATCGTCCAGTGCATGGTCTGAAAGCTCGCCGCGCCCTCCGCCGTCGGGCCATGGTCGCGTTTCACAAAGAATTCTGTGTTTCACTAAAGGCAAGGCCCTACTGGCCTGGAGCGCATCGTTGCTATCCACGGCGCGCCGATCAGATGGTTAGCAAGCGTAAAGTGCCACGGCTCACCATCTCGCTCGCTTAGTCTACCGGATGTTCCGCTACGGACGAAATTACGTCCAACCGGGCATCGAGCATTATGAATTCAAATTCCGGCTCCCGCGGATCAAATGGCTGAAAAAACAAGCCCAATTACTCAATCTTTAACTCGTTGCCGCTTAACAGGTTGCACCACCAGGTCCCGAAAAGAGAGGCTCGCAAATCTTTAAGCGGATACGATGGCGCGAGTACGATTGCCTCCAGCCAGGCGAGAGAGAGACAGTTGGAGTCGCCGCCGAAGTTGGGCGCAGGAGCTATTGCGGCCCCGATCTTCGCAGTCGCTCGACGAGTTGTTTTGGAGAGTTACTTAAGAGGTAGTCGGAACCCGTGCCCCCAACGCGCTTGCTTTTTTGGCGGCGATATTCTGCGTAGCTTGCTTCCGCGCGTTTCGCTAGCGAAACCGACTTCTGTTCCTTTGCAGTACTTATGGCTGCGCGGAACGAAGCCTCGATTTTGGTTTCCTCAGCACCCATCGTTGCGAGAAACACGCCGCGGAGCCGATACAATTCAGCAGACGATGAGCGCTCTTGAGATCTTTCGACCAGTGCTTCTGCCTCCCTTATTGCCTCAAGAGCTTCAGAAGTACGATCCGCAAAGAACAAGGTTTCAGCCTTTAGCGCAAGCAGATGTGGCACCAGCAGCATCGGCCCGGTTGCCCGATATTTCTCTATTCCGTCCTCGATCCACGAGATGCCTTCAGCTGTGTCACCCGAAGCGCCGAGCGCCCAACCGCGAAGAACCTCTCCCCCAGCCAGCCAATACGCAAAATTTTGACGCGTTGAAAGTTCAATTAAATCGCAAGCGCAGTGTTCGACTTCGGTAGGATCGCGCTCAAAGCAGGCAAGCCACCCCGAATGCCATAGTGCCACGCCTAATGCATGCATCTCATTTAGTTCCTTCGCTAATGAGATCGCTTCCGCCATGGTAGCCTTGCAAGAGGCGATCACTCCGAACTGCCACTCGCATAGGGCCTTATAGATTAGGCAATTAACAGCGGGCGCGGTGACCTCTTCGACCGGCGACTGTACGCCTCCCGAGCGCCAGATCTGAACACCTCGCTCCGCGTATTGTCGTGCGGACTCGAAATCGCCCAAATAGTAGAATGTGACGGCCAAAGCGCGGTTTGCCCCAATCATAAGCGCAGGATCATTCTGCTCCTGCGCCAGCGAGCAAACACGTTGAGCGATCTGCATCGTTGCTGTTAGCTTGTCGGTAACGAGGGAATATTGGAACTGCCTCGTCAATGCAGAATACAGGAGCATGGGCTGCCTAAGCGAGTGACACAAGGACTCCACACGCTCATAACACATTCGCACCTCTGGTGCTGAGTAGCCTCGAGTAGCCGATAGATATAGCCCAACCTGCATGAGGATGTAGATCTGATCTTCTGCAGTGAGACTTTGGCTCTCGACGCCCATTTCTATCTGTAACTCCCAACGTCCCTGTTCAAAGAAATGAGATAATACCGAAAGCAATGCCCCTCTGGCTCCGAGGAACTTGGCGGCAAAGAAAGCATCTCCCCGCTGAATCCGCGGAATGTAAACCTCGTGCAGAGCGTCGCGAAATAAAGCGGCATTGCAGCCGCAGATTACGGCGAGGAAAAGAGGCTCCATCTCCCTAAAACTATCTGGGAACTGGGGCGCAAGGGCTCGATAATAATCGAAGAGGCGCCTGTTGCTTTCCTTCCAAGCGTCCGCTTGTTGACTCCGAAGCTGTTCGCCATAGTATTCGCGGACGAGAGGATGCGTATCGAGGTGCCCGCGATCGTGCGGATCTTCCCCAGCGAGGAGTCTTGCTCTTCTTAACTTAGCAAGAATCGTGCGCCAATTCGTCGGACTCAAATCAGTTAACGACTGCGTAAGGCCGTGGATAGCAGGTGGTGCGAGCAGAGCTCCAAGCGCCTTCTCGTCGGCGGGGCGATCGAAGAGGCCTAGCACGCGAAGGACCGACAGCTCAGGGCCCTCGCCAAACCAGCTTTGGTAAGATTCCATGACTTTTCGCGCGTGGACTCCCTGGCGCACGTCGCGAGCAAGACGGTTTGACACTTCTTCGCGACAACGAATGTCTCCATTATAGGCATCGGTCAGGTAGCTGCCCAGGAGCGTTAGAGCAAGACAATGGCCACTGAACTCATCGCTTGCAGTTCGCAAGGAATCTTCATCTCCAGTGACGCCCAGCGCTCGGAGCAGCCGCGCGCCGGCGTCGCTGGACAGTTGCTCCAGGTCACGGCGCAGAGCCGACGTGCGCTCGTGATCCGCGATATCAGCGACCGGCAGCCGCGTGGTAATCACGCAAAGCCCGGTATTGAAAGCAGCGAGTTCGCGCAGAAGCGCCTGGAGGGCC
>CAZMNG010000787.1:0-2812 GCA_964567505.1 uncultured Chthoniobacterales bacterium | reverse complement strand
GTCCAGATCGCTCGGCACACTGCTCGTCCGTTTGCTCTCGACTACCTTAGATCGGTATTCTCAGATTTTGTTGAATTGCATGGAGACCGATTATTTGGGGATGACGAAGCGATGCCATGCGGATTTGCGACGATCGGAGAGTTCCGGTGTGCCGTCGTTGCTCATCAGAAGGGGCGGGACACCAAAGAAAATATTCGCCGCAACTTCGGATGCGGGAATCCGGAGGGATACCGAAAGGCGCTGCGGGTCATGCGCCTTGGTGAACGGTTTCATCTTCCCGTCATTGCGTTAATCGACACCCCTGGTGCTTATCCCGGGGTCGGCGCTGAGGAGCGGCACATCGCAGAATCGATCGCTGTCAATTTGCGAGAAATGATGTTGCTCCGAACCCCGATTATTGCTGCGGTGATCGGAGAGGGAGGTTCAGGGGGCGCTTTGGGCATCGGGGTCGCCGACAGGGTGCTAATGCTTGAGAACGCATATTACTCGGTCATCAGTCCGGAAGGTTGCGCTGCGATCCTTTGGAAACACCGCAGCCACGCACCGGAAGCCGCCGAAGCGTTGAAACTGACGGCGGCTCATCTCAAGCAGTTGGAGTTGATCGATGAAATAATCGCCGAGCCCCTCGGTGGTGCACACCAGGCTCCGGAATTGGCTGCACAGAACCTGCGCGAATCGCTTTTGAAGCATCTTGCCGAGTTAGTGAAGAAGCCAGTCAGTAAGCTGCTCGAACAGCGATACGAGAAGTTTCGACGGATGGGCGCCGTGTCCGAGGGACCCCGGTAGACTCAAAGGATTCTCATGAATCGCCGCGTGTCCGTTCGATGTACGCGCGTGCCGCTTTCCGGATTTCTCCAGCGACGTCGCTTTCCGGCTTTGCGTGCTTGGGCGTGAACCAAGGGAAATAGCCTACGAGGTCGTGAAAGACCAGAATCTGCCCATCGCATCCTGTGCCTGAGCCTATCCCGATTGTTGGGATTGAAATCGATCGGGTAATTTCCGCCGCAGTCGCTGACTCAACCAGTTCGAGCACGACTGCGAATCCGCCGCTTCTTTCGATCGCTTTGGCCTCTTCGATCAGGAAACCGCGCTGCTCGGGGGTTCGACCTTTCCGCCTGTAACCCCCTTCCTCGAGGACATGCTGCGGCAACATCCCGATGTGACCGAGAAACGGAATGCCGTCTCCCGTGATCGCCTGGATCTGTTCTGCACATGCCTGGCCTCCTTCGAGTTTCACGGCATCGGCCCCCGCGCTGATCAGGCGCCCGGCATTCTGGAGCGCGATTTCCGGGGTACCGTAGCTGTGAATCGGCAGGTCCGCCACAAGTAGCGCGGATGAGACTCCGCGTGAAACCGCGCGTGTGTGATAAATCATATCCTCGATCTTGACCTGGGTCGTATCGGGGTACCCGAGCACGGTCATGCCAAGAGAGTCTCCGACCAGCACGAGATCGATACCAGATTCGTCGAGGAGTTTAGCCGTCGGAAAGTCGTAAGCGGTCAGTGCGCTGATTTTTCGGCGCCCCTCTTTCCAGCTTCGGATCGTGTTGGGAGTGATCTTATTCACGAGCAATTCAAAGAGGAATCAAGTCGCTTCACGGTGCTCGGATCCAGAAGGTCGGCGAGAAGCGATTTGATCGTGCTCATGTGTCCGGGTAGCAAAAGCTCCGGGGCGATCTCAGCCAATGGTGTGAGGACGAATCGGCGCTGATGAAGCCTCGGATGAGGAATAATGATCTCCGGGTTGTTCAGAACGAGATTTCCTGCGTAAAGCACATCAAGGTCAATTGTTCGCGGAGAGTTTCTGGGCCTCTTCGACGGCCGGCCCATTGCTTTTTCGATTTCCAACAGTTTGTCCAGCAACGCGACTGGCGGTCCGCTGAAATTGATCTCGATCACCGAGTTAAGATAGGGTGTTGTGCCAGGCTCGCAGCCGACAGGGGCCGTTTCGTAGATCGACGACACTGCGAGAGGTGGACCAGGCTCATGGAAAGAGATAGTGCGTCTGAAGCCATCGCAAAGGTGCTCCAGACGATCTTCGATATTGGATCCCAGGGCGATTCCGCAACGCATCGAGGGTTCAACTGTCAGCGTCAACGCTAACGGTCGCAAATCTTTTCACGCAGTCCCAAAAGATCCTGCATGTCGTACCAGTTCGGGGTCTTTCCAACCAGCCATTGAGCTGCTCGCAGCGCGCCCCGTGCGAAAACGTCCCGGCTCCACGCGCGATGCGTCAATTCGATTCGCTCTCCGGCGCTTGCAAAATAGACCGTGTGCTCGCCGACGACGTCTCCGCCTCGGACCGCGTGGATGCCGATTTCATCTTGCGTTCGTTCACCGACCAAACCTTCGCGGCCGTGCCTCGCCACATTGTCGTAGTTGAGGTTGCGTGTCTTCGCGATGATTTCCCCCAGTCGTTTCGCTGTGCCGCTGGGCGAATCCTTCTTCAGGCGATGATGCAGTTCAAGGATCTCCGAATCGAACTCCGGGCCCAGGATTTCGCTGGTTCGTTCTGTGAGCCAGAAAAGTAGATTGACCCCGATGCTGAAATTCGGGGATAGAAGAAGCGCGATCTGCCTGGATGCGCTGCGGATCTGTTCGATCTGAGCCGCCGAATGCCCCGTGGTTCCAATCACGAGCGGAATACCGACGGCCATGCATCGGTGGACGATCGCATTCGTTCCGTCCGGCTGGCTGACGTCAATGGCCACATCCCACGCTGCATTGAGGTTAGAAAGATTCTCATGGCGGCCAGAAACAGAAACGTCGTATTGACCCGACTCGGCGGCGATTCGAACGATTGCCTTCCCCA
>CAZMNG010000786.1:0-2820 GCA_964567505.1 uncultured Chthoniobacterales bacterium | reverse complement strand
AATACGCCGCGCATTGACTTAACGACTCCTTGGTCTAATTTGATCGGATTTACTAAATCGCGACATGAAGAAGCCAGCAGTTTTAGCTTCGAGGCCAAGCGGCTATACTTTGATGGAGATCATGCTCGTCGTTGCGATCATCGCAGTGATTGCCGGCGGCGTAATCGTGAAGATGACCGGCGCGTTGGACGTTGCGAAGATCCAGCGCACCGAACAGGATCTTAACAACATTTACAGCGCGCTAAAGCTCTACGAAGCTCGCAATTATCAAATGCCCGATCAGAACCAGGGGTTGGAGGCGCTTGTCAGTATGCCGACTACCGGCACGCGCCCCGCAAACTGGACTAAACTAATGGACAGTGTTCCGGTCGATCCATGGAATACGCCCTACCAGTACAGGAACCCGGGTAAAAAAGATCCTGCAGGAGTGGATGTCTTTTCGTTCGGACCAGACCGCAAAGAGGGACCTAACAACATCTACCGGCGCGTGAACTGATTCTGTTGTTATGAGGAGCTCGCACAGGCCGTCGCTCAGCGATCAGTTGGGCTTCCCACAGGCGCGCTGTGCGCAACGCGGCTTTACTCTGCTGGAGGTGTGCGTTGTTCTTTTTATTCTTGCGATTGTGTTTGTGGTTTCGGTGCCTCCCGCTGCGCATCTGCTGGATGAAGAGAAGTTGCAGAGACCGATTCGTGAGTTGCAGAACTTCGCCAGAAGTGCGCGCCGCAACGCGATGATGGAGAACCGGACGTACGAACTGCTTCTCCTCAACAATTCCTACGTCCTTCGTCCGGTAGAGCAAAACAAACGTGCGAATGGGACCGGACAGACTTACAACCTGCCGCGCGATGTAACCTTCGCAATCAAGCGGCTAGGCGATCGCGGGTTTCTGAAGAAGACGGATGCTTCTTGGTATTTTGCGCCGAACGGGATATGCGAACCGATGAGTTTCGTTTTTCAGCGCAAGGGAGACTGGGTTCGGTTCGAAGTTGATCCGCTCACAGCCACAATCCAGAACAAGGAATCTTTTATTCAGTGATTGAGTCCGGTCTAAGCGATCTCATAACCGGCGACGAGCAGAGGGGAATACAAGCAGCAATGGCGATCGCCTATCCCTCCAATCGTTGCCCGACTTCGAGACGTTCCAGCGGATTTGTTCTGTGGGAAATCATGCTGGCACTAACAATATTTAGTATCGTTGCCGTATCGCTGGCCTCTGCCCTCTATCAGACCGTCGATGCGTCGATCATGCTTCGAGACGCATCCCAGGTGCGGATTGAACTGCAGAATATCCTCGCGGAAGCGACCACACAGAAATTGAAAGTCGGCAAATCGGATGTGCAGGAAGGAGACGGCCGCATTTCCTATGAACGAGAGGTCCGCGCGGTGGTCGCTAAAACAGCCAAAGGTGATCCCGTTCTGAATCTGTACAAGATCGTTGTGCGGGCATATTGGCGGTCGGCCGGCCAGGATCGGTCGGAACAGGCAGATGTGATCGTGTATCAGCCATGAGACAATCCAGCGGAAGAGGTCGCGCCGGGTATTTGTTGCTCGAAGTGCTCCTTGCGCTGGCTGTGCTGAGCATCGTCGTTGTGATGATCTTCCAGATTATTCAGACGACCGTGAAAGTAACCACCGACATCGACTTTCTACAGATTCAACAAAGGAAAGTGGACGGCATTTGCGAGTTGATGCGGCGCAATTTCGATTCGATGCCGGCGAGTTGCCTCTTTGAGACGCGAGGCACCGCTGGTTCAACCCAGCTGGTGTTCCGGGATGCGCCGTTTAACTTTACCTGGGCGAAGGCCGGCCCCAGCTACGGGACGGTTATCATTGCTGCCCGGCCGCAAGCGAACGGCCGGATCGCGCTCAGCGTTCTTCAGGAACCGGGCGATTCCTCCTCTAGCCCGACTCTCGGCGACGACGACAAGAAAGCCCTCTGGTTCCCGTTGCTGAGCAATATCGAGCAGATCAACTGGCGCTTCTTTTCTCAGCAGAATGGGAAATGGACGTCGGATTGGCCGAACAGCCAGTCAAAACCGAACCTGGTGGAACTCACGCTGAAACTCGCGGGACGCAGCCACACGGATCGCTGCATTTTTCGATGGCCAATTGCTCAGACAGGAACATAGCCCGCAATTCTCGAACTGGTATAATGGAGTCGAACTCAAAATGAGTCCCCTTCGAAATTCGCCCACGCTGCGACGAAACGCCAGTGCCAGGCACCGACTTAATGTTGCAGCGTCCGGGATCGTTTCACCGACGGATCGGGAAAGCAGACGGGTTCCGCGTCCTGAAAGCGGATCCGCCCTACTCCTGGTGCTGTTTGCGATCATATTACTCACCGGACTCGTTACGGGGACCGTCGCTTTGGTCAAAGTCGACGTGGATGAATATGGTGCGCTGAACAAGGAATTCCGCGCGCGACAGCTGGCAGAATCAGGCCTGGCTTTCGGGACGAATTCCCAAGTCCAAAACCAGGACAAAGCGCTTCTGGAGCAGCAGGCGCCGGATGGCGGGCGGTTTCGGGTTATTATATCGAGCGAATCGACCAAACTGAATATCAACTTCATTCTGGCAAACGATCGGGATGATATTCTCGACACCCTCTTTGAAAGCTGGGGTGTCGCTTCGAAAGATGCGGAAGCCGCAATTGATGGATTGCACAAGTTCCTGGACAACCAGCAAAACGCCCAGCCGGTCGCGACGAACGGTCAGCCGGTGGCGACGACCGCTCAACCCGCGGTGACAACCGGACAGTCCCAGACGTCCAATGCCCAGACGTCGACTTCAGCCGCTCAGCCCGGAGCGCAGCAAACGCT
>CAZMNG010000785.1:0-2821 GCA_964567505.1 uncultured Chthoniobacterales bacterium | reverse complement strand
TGCTGCTTGCAAATCTTCGACCAATTATGTCTATGATTTTGGAGGCAAGAATCTAAAGGTGGTCGCGGCTCACACAGCGGAAAAGAGGGAGAAAGTGATGCCTTCAGCGTATATTCATGATCCACCCTAAATTGCTTAGTTGTTTGTTGACGTCGTCTACTAAGTCTTGAGTCTCAATTTCCGTCATATTATCAAGCTGACTGTTGCTCGCTTTTCGGCTGCTCGATCGTGATCTTTAGACGAAACAGCGTGCGAATCTGTTCCATCGTATCAAAGGGACGCAGCGAAGCATTCTCTTCGACAGTAGCAAATTGAGCGTTCGAGAGACCGACGAGTAAAGGACGCCGCTTTCTCCACATCTTCTCGGGGTTAATATGCTTGCCATCGACGTGCTGGTAACATACTGGTAACATCCATAGTTGTTCAACAATTTCCGCGCTTTAATGCAGAGCAAGTATTTAAGCCAATTCGGACGATCACGGACATGCACAAACACTCAATGATCGATCCAGGGTTCGAATCCCATTACATCCAAGTGCTTCTGAATCGGTTGAGGAATATCTCCCAAGTTGCCGTTCGCGGGCAGATCGTTAGTGACGGGGCTCACAGCATTTTGGATCCGGCCGGCCGGGAGATTTGTGCCTTTGTGAGCGGTCCAAAGGACCCGCTAAAGATTACTAGGTAAAATGAGAGCGTGCTTTGCACGCTGACACGATTGCGCAGCAGTAAGCTTCGCTCTGCTGAAGATGAATGACAATGCCCAAGCGCTGGCATTACCAGAAGGCTCAGTTCGAGCCATCATTGCGCTCAGTATGCTGGTCATTTTTCTAATGCTTAGCGTTTACCTGTACAGCGACCAGGCCAGAAATTACGTACCGCAGACTCTACACGGGATTTCACAGGAACAGGTAAATGCGATTCCTAAGGAACAAATAATCGAAGGTCCTACTAAAGAAAAACCTACTCCGGCAGCTTCAGGCTCGGCAACCGGAAAGAGTCCGAGTTTCTCACTTACGATACTTCCGAGAAGTCAGGTAAGTGCGGATTTCGCACAGCAGATTTTCACTTCAATCAGCACAATGGTGATCTCTATTGCGGCCTTTTACTTCGGCACAAGGGCGGTAGCGTCTGCGAGATCTGCGGCGACTTCGAGCGAGCCGGTAGTAACGAGCGTAGACCCTCCAACTGCCGCGTGGGGCAGTGACCTCGCGAGCCTCAAAATTTGTGGAAGCGGGTTTGACAATCCTTCCGTGGTAAAATTTGTGAAAGATGGTCGAGAACTCATAATTCGCGACATAACGTCCAACCCGACGAAAATCGTTGGGACGCTCCCGGATTTAACCTCTGATCTGATCGGACACTGGTCCTGTATTGTGGTCAATGGAGACGGGGGAGCTGCAGCACCGCTTCAGAATGCGTTCGAAGTCACTGGGCCCAAGTCTCCGCCAGGTTCGCCCCCTTGAAATGAGGCGGATCCGTTCGATCTCGTTCGGCCCCTCGCTTCATTCCGCAGTATCGAGGCAACTCCCCGGGCGTTCTTCGCCTTTGGTCCCCTGTTTAATGTCGAAGTTCACCTTGCTCGTACATCGTAGCCTTTGAGTTTGCGTGCAATCGACGGTTTCATCGTTAGGCAGGCGTGCTGGAGCACACGAGTTAAGGCTCCGTATCTGATGACCTATATTAGCCCGAATTCCACAGAAGCGTCGACGAATCTTAGCGGTTCGATCCCGTCTTAACGTACGTAACGCGGCGGGAGAGATTATCCACCAATGCAGGAGGACGACTTCTTTGGGTAATTGCCGGAGAAATCAGCGCAGGCCCGACTAGCGCGAAGATCGCGGTTGGGAGGAACCAACTATGATCAAAAACATGTTGGCAGGGAATAAAATATTTACGTTGAATTGTAGCTTGGAAAAGGGCGGCTCACCGTGCTCCGGTGAACTGACGGAAAAAACGTGTATTCGGCGGTGCCGAACGGCGTGTTCATAGACAGCGTTGGCCGATCGATCGGTCCACTTGGCCGGCACCTGATGAAGGCGTCCATTACTCGGGTTGGTGGAAACGCGATGTACAATCTGTCGGCGTCGCCATTCCCGTAGAAATGGCGGCAGCCACAATCGGAGCAATGATATTGCGCTATCCTCCGGTTCCCGGAGTCATGGGACATGTCGTTATTTCGGACGGCCAGGGTGGAACAGTTGAAGCAAAAGGTCATGCTTACGGCGTTGTCTCTGACACACTGCAGAACCGGCGTTGGGACACCGGAGTCAAAATTCCTGGCATTAACTATGACCAACCGGTGCGTGGTGGGGTCGTACAGTCTCCGGCGCGCATTTATTATCTAGGAGCACCGAACATGGATCCGAATGTCGTGCGTCGCGTCCAACAAGCACTCGCAGCCGTCAAGGTGGCTACGAACCCCGACCGATTTCTAGACCCAGGACCGATTGACGGGATTTATGGCGCAATGACAGGTCTACGCATTTCAGGTAGCGAAGGGTCTGGTGCCTGATGGCGAAGTCGGTCCCCAAACTGCATCCGCGCTGAACATAACGTTGTGACACGCATTCGCACATGGAAACGGAAGGAGTGAACCTCACCAAGCGGTCGACGGCTATAACGGTTGACCCCTTGAGTTCCCCGCCAATCGGGTCGGCGAACTGACCCCTGCCAATTGGGCCCGCCGTCGAACTTGATAGGGCACCGGGCTACCCCTTGGGTTGCTCCGGTGCTTCTGCTCCCGCAGTTGCTCGGCTTCCGACGAGTCCTCGGTCATGAATTCCATGCCCAAGGTCGCGACAATGGGAAGCGCGCTCTTGGC
>CAZMNG010000784.1:0-2829 GCA_964567505.1 uncultured Chthoniobacterales bacterium | reverse complement strand
ATCTGCTGCGCTCCGGATCGTCGGCTTGCTGTTGTTGATCTCGAGTTCGATCCGATGCTGGGCCGAGGCGCCCACTGACCCTCAAAAAGCTGCTGCCAGCCCCCACCCGGCTACCGCTATTGCTCCGCCGCAGGATAAAATCTGGAATGCATTCGACGCCGGCCAGGCGCTCGCTGAAGCCAAAACGATAACCGATTTCGGGCCGAGACCGTCCGGAGGGGACTCAAACAAACAGCTCCGCAACCATATCACCGATCGATTGGCGGCGCTCGGATGGCAGACAACCGAACAACACTTTGCCGAGCATGCGCCGGATGGACAGGAAATCGAGTTTTGCAATCTGAGCGCGCGGTATACCAAGTCGCAGCCGTCAACCACTAGAATCCTGATCGGAGCACACTTTGATACGCCCCCTGCTCAGGAGTTTCGAGACGCAGGCGCCAGCGATGGCGCAGCGAATACGGCCGTCCTCATCGAAATCGCCCGGGTTCTCGCGACTGACCCAAAATTGGCGGCTGACGTCGAACTCCTATTTATCGACGGCGATATACCGTTTCGGGAGCTGAATTTGAACGACGGCCTGTTCGGAAGCCGCTTCTACGCTCAGATGCTGCATGTCAGCGAGCACGCCGGCGATATTCAAGCCGCGGTCGTCGTCGAAAATGCCGGGGGCTCAAACCTGAATTATCTGCCGAACAGCACCGAGAGCGTGATCGACTCGTTCAAGCAAGGCGCGATTGCACTTGGTGTAGCCCTCGAACCGGCAAACCGGTCGATGTTGGCCGATCATGTCCCATTTGCACAGGCTGGGATCCCGAGTATCACACTTCTCGATGCCGATTCTCCAATTCTTCAGACAGCCGATGACACGGCAGATCGACTCAACGGAGATTCACTTGCGAAAACCGGGCGTTTGATCCTCTACTTCATTGCCTCCGAAACGGCAACCCGATGAGCTCAACTCAAATGCTACTGTACGTCAAACCAGGGTGCCCCTGGTGCCACGCGGCTGAAAGTTACCTGCACAAGCTCGGCTACGAATTTGAGCGCATCGACGTCCGGTGGGACCGGGCTGCATTCGATGAATTGAAACGAATATCAAAACAGACCTCCACACCGACCCTTGTCATCGGGGATCTGGTCCTGCCTGACTTCGGGCCTGATCAACTTGAAGAATTTCTGAAGGAACATAACATTCTCCCTTAACCGACCCACCGCCGAAACATGTTCGCTTCCGTTCTGTTAGTCTTTGGAGTCGCCGTGCTGGCGATGGCGTTTCGCTCATTCGACAACCCGATTTGTCAGAGACTGTCCGTCCTCTGCATCCTGGGAGTCACATTCCTGTTCGGCTATCTGCCGACCGGGAACTGTATTGTTGGTTTCGGTGCCGCCTCCCTCTGGATCTTCCTGCCTTGGTTCGAAATTCTGACGAGGGTCCGGGCATTGCGCATGCCGGTCGAACGCGAATTCGAAGCTCAAAGCCCCCCTGACCGAGAGCTGTTTCCGAACCTGGACGATCTGACGGACGAAATCGAGCAGGAAGGCTTTGATCTCGTCAACGACCTCGGATCCGACTGGAATGAGCAACGCCAGTTCATACGGTTGTTCCATCGTTCGAGCGACCAGACTCAGGCAGCCGTCTGTCTGGTCGACCAGGGAAATATCGCATTTTACTACGTCACGTTGATGACACGGCCGCGCGATGGTGAAGTATTCATGACGTGGAATTATCCGTTTTCGTATTCGCTGAAATTCCTGCCACAGACTCACATCCGGCGCGTCCGGCCAGCGGTTTCATTCAATTCCATTTGCGGCGCCCATCAGAATCTGCTGTCGCAAAATCGCATTTCAGCGGATTCAATTCCTAAGGTCGATCCCCCAAAAATCCAGCTTTTACTCCAGCAGGATTTAACGGCGCAAATACGCCACAACGTTCGAGCCGGATTGTTGGCGTGTGTCGACGACCAAAGCGTGCGTTACACCTGGCGGGGAATGCTCTATCTCTGGTTCAGGTTTCTTTGGGATTTCGTGAGACTATAGTCTACAGAACTACCTCTGTGTCCATGTAAGAACCGGATCGGATCCTTTTCGCATCCGAACCGCGACCGATAAATTTCACATCACCTGTGATTTCGACATCCGGATCGAACACCACTTTCCCTTCGATCGTGAGACTTTTGCAACTGATCAGCGAGGGGACGCCCGCCGCGACGAGCGGTTCAAACTGGTCGACCAGTTTATAGTCGTCGCTTAATTTCACCACTGGCGGCACGCCGTTCCTTTCGGCGCGCAACACAAGCCGGAAATCCGAATCGAGTTCGTACGCGTCGGACCGCACTGCCAGAAGATCGGATGTGGTTTTGACCGGCGAAAATCGATTCCGTCGGACCTGGATTGCGCCGGCGCCTGCAAAGCATTCGATCGCAGCCCCCATTGCGGTCTCGAGCTGATAGACCTTCGGCGTCGACACATCTCGTGGATCGATCGTCTTTACGTTCCGAATCAGCGGAAGCGGAAGTAATCCATCGCCTCGATCCAATTCACGTCGCAATGCACTCAAACGAATCCAGAGATTGTTTGTATTAAAATAGCGGTGGCGCTCGATATCCTGAAACGTGCCCAAATCCTTTTCGGGACACTGAGCGGATTCCCGCAGCAGAAGGCGTTGATCACTGTTTCTGCGCGCAAGGTGTCCACCTTTCCGGTCAGCGGAGGTCCGCAAAACAACTTCCATTAAGAACGGTGCGTCAGACTTCGCAAAGAAACCCAGCAACCGAAGGTCCAATGTCGCGCCGAGGTTATCGGAATTCGACACGAACAAATATTCTT
>CAZMNG010000783.1:0-2831 GCA_964567505.1 uncultured Chthoniobacterales bacterium | reverse complement strand
GGCGGCAATAATAAAGCGGGGCTGTCGACCGTCGCTGTGGAGCTGAACCGCGTGAACCGTTTGGCCGACGCAAAAGGCCAATAGATCTAGTACAACCGTCTGATCCTGATCGAGCAACCATTGCCAAAAGTCAGCGGGATCCTCGGGAACCCGCTTCAGCCATTGGTTATGGATTTCGTCCGATCGCGTGTGAGCGAGACTTGTTTCAATATGCTTCGCGTGAGATTCGAGGCTGCAACCACCTTTTTCGCTCGAAAGCGATAACACACTGCCAACATTATAGGTCATTTCCATCGGGTAGCAGACTCGCAACGCGAGGCCATGGGTCGCAGCGACAAGGGCCACGTCCGGGCGAGTGGCGAGGACTGCCCGCAAAGCGGCGGTGCGGTGTGCGGTCAGGTCCTCGATCAGCGCAGCAGAGAGCTCTCCATCGTCGGGTTTATCCCTATGATCGTCCCCTGGCTCATGTTGTCCGTTGCTGCCACACTTCGCGGCCTGCACTTTCTTCTTGTCCTCGGCTCGGACGAGGCCACGATAGATCACCGTTTGACCGTGGTTTTCGAGCGACACGATTGCGCCAGCAAGCGGGATTTCTTCTTCCCGATATTTCCGTGGCTGATCGTTTAGCTCGTCGATCCGGGTTTCGATTTCGCTCATTCGACGATCAACGTCTGGCGGATATTCTTCAACGTCCGGATGTGCGTTTTCAAATTGCTCCTGTTCGGCTTGCAAGGCTTCGATCTCTAAACGGATTGCGTCGGTCATCGGCACATAAACGGGGTCGATACGCCCGAACTTGCTGAGGTCGGAGTACTGCGCGGTTGGCAGGATCTCAACCCATTTCCACCCCTCCCCTCTCACTTCGGCGGCCAGGTCTTCCAATTTCTCGGCTACCAGCCGATCGAGCTTGGCGGGATCCGTCAAATACCCTTCGTGTTCAGGCTGGAACAAATCTCGTTCGATCAGCCCACCCGCAGTGATATAAGCCTCCACGCCCACAAACCGCGCGCGTGGATCGCTGGCGGCATCGACCATTGTTTCCGTGAGAGCCCTCCGTAAATTGTTTGGGTTCCTCTGCCATTCCGGGGCCGAATCCCAAAGCCGTTCCTGAGCTGCGTGGTCATCCGTGACGGCCAGCGCCATCAATTGATCGAGGTCGATTTCGTCTGTCCGATAAAGTTCGAACAATCGCGGTGCGACGTTTGCGAGTTTGAGGCGTTGGCGCACCGTCGTCGCTGTCACGCCGAATCGGGCGGCGATCTCGTCAAGTCCCATGCCGTTCGAAACGAGTTGCTGGAACGCCTCGAATTGATCGGCAGGATGCATCGCTTGCCGAATAGTGTTTTCGGCCAAGCTGCTCTCTGTGCTTGTTTCCGCGTCAATGATGCGGCAGGGAACGTTGAATGTTCTCGGGAGCACTTTTTCTTTCGCCAATTTGTTGAGCGCGGCCAATCGCCGGCCGCCGGCGATGACTTGGTGTTTATCACCCTTCGCTGCCTTGCTCACAACGAGGTTGTGAAGCAAGCCATGCGCTTGGATCGAGGCCGCGAGGTCCTCGATTGTCAGTCCTCCAGTCTTACGAACATTGAGCGGCGAAGCGACAAGTTTGTTGAGCGGGATATTAACGATTTCTACTGTGTTCATCAGTGTGTCTCCTTTGGCTGGAGAAGCGGCGCGCTATGCGCCGCCTCTGGCCAGCTTCCGCGTCTAGGCTTGGAGTCCTCCGTTGCGCAGCACTTCAGCCATGTGCCACAGGGCTTTGTTGAGCTTCAGATCTTCATCGATGCCTTTGACGGCTCGGCTCTTGGGCATCCGGTTACCGTTCGCACGGCGGCGAGAATAATCCCGTTGACCGCCTTTCGTAATGTTTTCTTGGATGCAGTTCAGGGTCGTCCAGAGGTCCTTGGCGCCGTCTCCATATCGGCGGGGATTGAGCAGCATCGAAGGATTAACGGGGGCTTTGCTCGGATCCTCCCACCGGTGGGCTGCTGCACCAGTCGCAAGCGCTAAACGCTCGGCATCGGTAAGCACTCGGTCCTGAAAGAGTTGAACTTTATCCATGATCTGCGGAACAGCTTCGAGAATCTCGAAACTGGCCTCGATCACCGAATCGGGACTAAAGCCAACATGTTTGATCGAAATCCTTTGGAAAGTTGCATCTGCAACAACCATGCCGTTCAAGCACGCAAAGCGAAGCAGTCCACAATGGAGCTGATAAGCGCTGCTTTTATCGTGACTATTGAGTAGCACAATTTCGGGCCGAACTTCGTTTTTAGTGGTCCAGCCTTGCAGGTTCTCTACTCGTGCAAAGCGAATGAGATGTTTTTGGAAGCCGCGCCGTGCTTCGGTGCGGACCCTTTGCTGTTCGGCGCGAACAGGTAGCCAACCATGATCCCGCATCCCGTCAAGGATTGAAGAGGTTGGCAAAAAGCTGTAGCGGTCGGACACGTCCGCCACGGGCTGAGCCGCGAAAATACTCGGGGCGATATTGCGCAGTTCGTCGTTGTTGAGTGCGACGGATTGTGTGGTAGGGTTTGACTGAAACATTTGATTTAAGCGTTGGATGTTTTGTTGTTGTGGCCCGGTGGTGTATCAGCACTGCCGGGCTTTCTTTATGGTTTAAAGATACGCCATTGGCGTACTATCTGCAAGAATTATTTGTGTTTTATTAATTAAAAAAGCAGCTCTCAATTTCTTTTCCAAACAGGCCGATCGTCGTCGACGCAGGACGGATGAACCGCGGTGTGCGAACGTCTCAGAGAGTGAGAAGCTCGGCGACGAAGGAGCAGCTTCGAGAATTTTTTGAAGTTCGCTTTCGGACTGAAAAATAT
>CAZMNG010000782.1:0-2831 GCA_964567505.1 uncultured Chthoniobacterales bacterium | reverse complement strand
AATCGAGGTCGAGCATGTTACCGGCTTCTTTCGCTCCCTGAGTTCCGACATTCATCGCTACACCAACGTCGGCTTGAGCCAGGGCCGGAGCGTCGTTGGTACCGTCCCCGGTCACGGCGACGCGGTGACCCAATAGCTGCTCCCTCTTACACCGTGCGAGCTTGTCTTCCGGTTTGGCTTCGGCCACGTAGTCGTCAACGCCGGCTTCCAGCGCGATGGCGGACGCGGTTAACTCATTGTCGCCGGTGATCATCACCGTTCGAATTCCCATCGCGCGAAATCGGGCAAAACGATCTCGCAGACCTCCTTTCACAATATCCCTGAGGTGGACCGTACCCATTACCTTTTCTTTACTGGCGACGACCAGCGGCGTACCACCCGACTTGGCGATCGACTTAACATCTTTTTCAACCGAGTCCGGCATGCTTCCGCCGACGTAGGCACGAATCGCGGCAGCCGCGCCTTTCCGGTACCTCGCGCCATCGAGATCGACACCGCTCATCCGACTTTGAGTCGTGAACGGGATAAAGGTGGCGCCGGACATCTCGCTTAATTGCCGAGCGCGTATGCCGAACTTCTTTGCCAGAATGACTACGGATCGTCCCTCCGGCGAGTGATGTGAGTTGTGCCGCGTCCGCCAGTTGCTGCTTGGTCACGCCCGAAACGGGGAGAAAGTCTGTTGCGTGCCGGTTGCCGATCGTGAGGGTGCCCGTTTTGTCCAGAAGAAGGACGTCAACATCTCCGGCCGCTTCCACGGCGCGACCGCTGCTGGCTAGAACGTTCTTCCGCACCAGACGGTCGAGGCCGGCGATACCAATGGCACTCAGGAGTCCGCCCATCGTCGTCGGAATCAGACAGACCGCCAAAGCAACCAGTACCGGGACCGTGAAGTTTACCGAAGAGGCGATACCAAAGGCTTTCAGTGACACGACGCCGATGATAAAGACAACCGTCAACGCGGAGAGCAGGATCGTCAGCGCGATCTCGTTTGGTGTCTTTTTACGGTTAACACCTTCAACAAGACTGATCATCCGATCCAGAAATGTTTCACCGGGATTCGAAGTGATGAGGACTTTGATTTGATCGGACAGGACTTTCGTACCGCCAGTCACGGCGCTCCGGTCGCTCCCGGATTCACGGATGACCGGCGCAGACTCCCCTGTCATCGCTGATTCGTCGACGGTCGCCGCTCCTTCGATTACTTCTCCATCTCCAGGAATCAGTTCTCCTGCCGATACAATCACGACATCCTCTTTTCGCAATTGCTGCGCGGGAACGTTCTCAATTGTACCATCGAGTTTCATGCGCCTCCCAAACGTCTGGGTCTGCGTGCCGCGTAATGCTTTCGCCTGCGCCTTGCCGCGTCCCTCTGCCAGCGCCTCCGCAAAGTTTGCAATCAACACGATAAACCAGAGCCACAAGGCAATCTGGAGTTGAAACCCGAATTGTGCGCCACGCCCGGTAACAAGGAACACGGTCGAAAGCGCCGCTCCAATCTCGGTCACAAACATCACCGGGTTCCTGGCCAGCGTGACAGGATTCAGCTTTAAAAAAGAGTTTCCGATTGCCGGAATAATGGTCGCCGGATCAAAGATAGAAAGAGTTTTGATCGCCATAGAAAATCACAGGATAAAACTTCACCCATGCCTGCCGAGCTTCCAGTTCAGGCCCTGGAAAACTTCCAGCTTGGCTTTCACGCACCAAACGGGTTCAAGTGAGTCTACGGATTTGATTTGTCCCCAAGATTGAGGGGCTCCGTACGTGAACCGATGTGGGGGCTATAGGTCTCGGCCGGCGATTCATCCGGCGGAGCGTGCCGCCTTATCATTTCAGCCACAATCTTTCGAAAATCCTCGGGCCGAATCGGTTTTTGCACGAAGTCGATGGCGCCCAGTTTCATCGCTCTGTCTGCATACGGTTCATCGCCGCATGCCGTAACGAACATCGCCGGGACTCTAATTCCGGTCTCATGCATCTTTGCGAGCAATTCTAATCCGTCCATGCCGGGCAGCCGCAGGTCGAGGATCGCAAGATCAAACGGATGCTCGGAAAGCACCTTCAGCGCCTGCTCCCCTGAACGCGCCTCCACAATTTCGTAGTCTTCCCATTCGAGCGTCATCCGATAGTTAAGCCGTACGTTCGCCTCGTCATCGACAATAAGAATTCGTTTATTCATGCCTTCACTCCTCACCTACAACAATGAAGGAACCGCCTGAGAAATCGCACTCCATCTCCCTGGACCAGGTCTCCGAGCCCAGAACGATTCGCGACACCACCCGCGGCATGTCCCTGGGCCCGGAGAACCACCAAAAATAGATCTGCGCCAGCCACCCACTGGCATACTGTTACTCGCGCCAAACAAAAATCTGTGAGCTAACGGCATGCCAAGCACGGTCCGATCTCATAGTCACCTCGTGTCGAACCGGAGCGACCGGGGACAATATAGAGGCTACGGATCGCGCGTTGTCAGCGTGACTCCTGCGATGCGAGCAAAATTCGACCCTACGGCTCTTGAACGTAGTCCCGTAAATTCATTAAAGGCTGTAACACGGTATACGGACGGCCCTTTTCGAAAGTGCACGATGCTCGCATTTTGCGGGTGAATTCACGGGCGAACATCGCATTCTGCGACTTCTTAGTCTACTGGCTTTACTTATTCTCTGCTCCGGTTGCTGCCAGACATCTTGCTACCTTTTTATGCAAGCATGCGAAAAGATTTCACAGAGACATCGTTATGATCTATTTAACCGCGATTGTGTCGCTGCTTCTCTTTATATACCTTTTCGTCGCCTTGATTCGGCCCGAATGGTTTTAGTTTTAGTATATTCCTC
>CAZMNG010000781.1:0-2834 GCA_964567505.1 uncultured Chthoniobacterales bacterium | reverse complement strand
GGTCTTCGGTTCCCGCCTGGCTTCAGGGTCCAGGTGCGTTGGGCGTCCTCGTTGCATACTATATCAGTTATCTGACGCTTCGCGGAAACACGTTCGCCGCGCCGGTTGTAAAGATCCAGAAAGAACGCGCCCACACTGTGATCACCAGCGGGCCTTACCGCTATGTCCGCCACCCGATGTACGCCGGTATGATATTCCATTTATTCTGCGCACCTCTGCTTTTAGGTTCCTGGTGGGGGCTTCTGTGGGGATGTGTCCTGCTTGGTGTGTTCGCGATTCGTATTCAGATCGAGGAGGGAGCCCTCCGAAAAAAACTCCCAGGCTACAACGAATATGCGGCACGTGTCCGCTATCGGTTGATCCCACGGGTCTGGTAAGCGGAGCGCAAGAGTTTGTTTTCTTTTTGAAGTCGTTCGAGCAACTACGCTTTGCGCCGAATCGATTTATCGAGCCTCTCAAATATCGCCGCCGATACCGACGATTTGATCTTCAAGTATTGACCGATCCTCCCTTGGCGGAGGGATCAATTTTTAACACGCCACGCCGAAACAAGCCGGAAATGCTTCAGCACGTCAGAAAATTCACCCCCACATTCCCGGATTAGTTCGTCTCTGAAATTATTCAGAAGAGATTTCCCGTAGGCAGAATCCCAGCCCACCTGTTGCAACCGTCCGGCTACATAAGCAGTAGTAGGGAATTTAGCGACCATTTGAGCCGGGTGAAAATATTGTTCCAGTTTTGGGCGGAAATTCATCATCGTAATTTCATCATTAGGCTAAAAGGTGTGAGTCCCTTAGTATTCGGGTTTGCTGCCTAAGCAGCCCGATAAGTCCACCCTTCTCCAGCAGCTCGGTCCGCAGAACGCCAACTAACTCGTCCCAAGCAACTTTTGTATCCATGATCTATTCAGTCCAGGAATCTAGGCCGACATTTCGGCTAAGTATTTTCGAAGTACGCCAACTGTTTGCGTGTGGATTTGACAGATCCGAGATTCCGTAAGTCCGAAGCACCTGGCGATCTCCGACAACTTCATATTTTCGTAGTAGTACATAGCCAATACTTTCTTCTGTACTTCCGGCAGTTTGGCCATTCTTTGCGCCAGCAGGGACAAAACTTCTTTGCGCTCCAACACGTCTAAGGCAGAAACCCAAGACTGATCCGGAATAATATCGTGCAGGGATTGGTCTTCCAACTCCCCTTGATCTTCGTCCAACGAGACAAACCGCACTTCCCGCACGTCTTCTTGTAATTCCTCTAACTCCTCCTCCGTCAGATGCATTTCGGCGCTAAGTGAAACCCGGCAAACGTTGCCACCCTGTTCTTGTTCTAATTTGGAGATGGCACTCCGGAGGCGCTTGGCCTTGGCGCGGTTAATGCGACTCATGCTGTCCATCCGTCGAAGCTCGTCTAAAATCGCTCCCTCAATTCGAGTGTTAGCGTAGCTTCCAAAACTTCGTTCTTGAGCCGGTCGATAGTTCCGCGCGGCGGCGACCAGGCCGGTCACGCCAATGCTGTACAAGTCATCTACCTCGATCGTGCTCGGCAACCTGCGTCTCATTCGCTCGACGATCGATCGAACGCGGGGGAGATGGGTTTCGAGCAACCGCTCAAAGACGCTCTCGTCTGCTTGGGGAAAACCAAGTCCATTTGTTGCCTCAGGTTTCGGACATTCAGTCGATCGTGTTGCAACATTATTGGCTATGTTCACTTGAGCACTACAAGCACATTGTATGCCACTTATATTTTTTTACTCTGATATCTATTCTGTAACTCGTTACTGATGAACGCGTTGCAAATAATAGGTTTTTGTGTTGTGTCTCTATCTATCCGTTTTCCTAAGATACCGACTGGGGTTTTGGTAGGTGAATCAGGCAAAATTTGCCGCTCCGGTGGGTACGGTTCGGACGACAAGCGTGATAGCGTAAAGCCGAAGAAAACAGTCAATCATGCACCAACAAGGACATACTCCCTCCGGGCGTACCACTGTCGCGGAGGCCGGCGCCGAAAGAGATCGGACATCGCGGCACGGCGATGGCGAGCAACCGAGCGGGTCGGCCGCCGGCGCAGAATCGCGCGGTACGTTCTCCGCGCTCCGATACCGTAACTTTCGCGTCTTTTTTTTTGGTCAATTGATCTCGCTGACCGGGACCTGGATGGACATCACCGCCGAGGGCTGGCTCGTCTATAAGCTGACTGGATCAAAGCTTCTGCTTGGCGTCGTCGGAGTCGCGGGCTCTGCGCCCCTGCTCCTTTTTTCAATTTGGGGCGGTTGGCTCGCAGATCATTACCCGAAACGAACGGTGATTGTACTCACCCAATCGGTCTCCATGGTTCTCGCGTTCATTCTCAGCGCTATCGTGTGGCTGGGCGTCGTCCGGCCCTGGCACATCGTTTTGATCGCATTTCTGTTCGGCATCGTCCTGGCGTTCGATATGCCCTCGCGACAATCTTTTTTCATCGAGATGACCAGCCGGGCTGAATTGGCGAACGCCATCTCACTCAACAGTTCGATCGTGAATGGCGCACGGATTGTTGGCCCGGCAGTGGCCGGAGCTGTGATGGCACAGTCTGGCATCGCGTTCTGTTTCTTCTTGAATGGACTCAGCTTCATTGTCCTGAGTTTTCATGAAGCCGCTGATAACAACAGGATCTCGCGGGTGTTCGATGGCGGGAAGAAATGCATCAACTGTGTTCATAAAAACTTGTTGTTGTTTTTGTTTGTCGTACAGCCGGGAATCTGTCCGGCTTCACATTGATGACGTGTGGCGACCCCCCTTTTCAGATTACGCTCCTACGGAGCTGCCGCTAAACGACCGATGGTTCAAACCATTGCG
>CAZMNG010000780.1:0-2837 GCA_964567505.1 uncultured Chthoniobacterales bacterium | reverse complement strand
TGGATTGGCCGCTCGACCCCAGGACGGGCTTGATCAAGGAATTTGGTTTCGCCCAGTTGAAACGGATCGCACGTGCCGTCAAGACTGACGAACCGACTTCGCAACGGCCACGTTGAGTCTTCCTGGGCCAGGCCAACCTGAAGGTATTTGCTCGAGAGTTCAAACGTATGTGCGTGCCAAACTGCATGGTGGCCCTTGCCGAAGCTGCTTCCCGCCGGCGTTTCTTGCGGCAAGCGAGCGTTGCGGCGTGCGCGACGGCGGTCACTCCGTCAACTACCCTGGGCGAAGAGCCAACGCGTCACAGCTTCCAGCGCGTTGTTGATCTGACTCACACGCTCAACGCGAGATTCCCCATGACCTGGCCGAACCCCTTTGCCCTGGAGCAGGTCAGCAAGCTGGGAAAAGACAAGTGGAACGCTTATCGCTGGCACTTGCAGGAACATAGCGGCACGCACATCGATGCGCCACTGCACTGCACGCAGGGCCCGAGCGCCGACCGCATTCCTGCCGAAGAACTGGTCGATCGACTTCAGCTTTCTTTATGCCGAGAGCGATGGAGACGCCAACGGGTACAACGAAGTTTCTGACTCCAAGCTGAACGCCGCTCTGGCCGGAACCTTGCCGGGGTACATCGGCCAGTACTACAACCCATTCGTTGACCAGGGCGTAGTGCGCAATCCGAACGAAGGCCTGGCAAATGGGATACGGATCACGCAGTTTCAAGATGTGCGCAGCAGCCTCCTGGTTTGGGCTCTCCGCGGTGGAGGCGAAATCATCGATTTGCCTGGGGGACCAATAACAGCAGGACTGGGTCTCGAATACCAGAGCGACGACTATGTTTCGGAAATCGATCACTACACTGCGACCTTTGACGTGGTAGGATTGGGAGCCGCTATCAACGGGGTCGGGAAACGCTACGTCAGGAGCGCTTACTACCAACTTTCGGTACCCATACTAGGGGAACAGTGGTCATGGGCCGGAGCCCGCTCGTTACAGTTGGTTATCTCCGAGCGCTACGACGACTAGAGCGACTTTGGGTCGGCAGCAAAACCTAAATTCGCGCTGCTTTACAAGCCGTTCAACGATCTCATCTTACGGGCTACCTATTCGGAAGGTTACCGTGCCCCTTCACTGACTGAGTTGTACAGTGGCACTTCCTTTTCATTTGAGGATCTCGTTGATCCGAAGAACCCCGCTTTAGGAGAGCAGAGCTACGAAGTACGAACTTCTGGGAATCCTCATTTGCAGGCCGAAACCTCTTACGGTTATTACGCCGGCGCGGTTTGGTCACCCGGCTCCAGCGATCCTGAACAGAGCTGGTGGGGATGGGCAACCGGATTTAACGCTTCTGTCGACTGGTTCCAGGTACAGAAAGGGAACCAAATCAGTGTGCTGGACGCCCAGCAACTGCTGAATCAGGAGAGCGATTTTCCCGGGCTGGTCGTACGGGAGCCGAACGGAACGATCGAGTATGTCGACGATCCGTTCGTTAATCTCGGAGAAGTACTGGTCGATGGGGTCAGCTTCGGAGCGAGCTACCAGACTTATAATAGGAGCAGGGTTGGGGAAAAATCGATTTAGACGTGGATTGCACCTATATTTATAACCACTCGGTGCAAAACATTAATAAGAAGAGCGCGATTATTTCGGGTTTTGGCACGATCCAGCTCCAACCGAGTCCAGTGCTGCCGGAGGACGACAGCTTTACGCTGCCGGATTTTAAATCGACTGCCAGCATTTTTTACACAAAGACCCTGTTTGGAACCGATACCTTGAGGACAGGTTTTACGCTGAACTATACGGATTCTGAACACGACGTATTGGATAACTATAAAGGAACGCTGCCGGACGCCGCTGTCCAGCCGAACGGATTAGTTCATCGAATCGGCAGTTTTACTACCCTCGATTGGCAGATTTCTTATGAGTTAGGTAAACCAGTCGAACTCACCCAGGAGACAGCGGCGCCAGGCTACGGAAAGGACGGGAAAAGATTAGTCGGTGAAGCCGCCATTTCCCCGAAACTAAAAGCGTCCAATCGCGGCGTCAGGCAATGGCTGGCAGGATCAAAGGTCACCTTCGGGATCAACAATATTTTTGACACTCCTCCGCCGTTTGCCGATACCTTCGTCGGGTACGATCCACAGACTGCTAACCCGATTGGCAGATACTTTTACTTTGAGCTAGAGAAGAAGTTCTAACCGTATCTGAATAGATTTGTGAGCGATGCAGGCTGTCGAAGAGGAACTCAAGGCGAAGGCTTTGCCGGAGTGTCGGACGAGATCGCGCCCGTTATTTTCGTAGCGGCGTGTTTTAGCAGAGCAAACATGTCACTGTCAGTGGACAGCACCAGCGTGGAGTCTTTAGTGAAGATTTTGTGATAGGTCTCCAGGGTCTTGAGGAAGGCGTAAAACTCGGCGGCCTGCGGATTTTGTGTATAGGCGCGAGCGTAAATCTCGGTGGCCTTGGCGTCAGATTCGCCCCGGATCTGCTGCACCTGACGGTAAGCATTCGATTGGATTTCGTTCAGATCGCGCTCGCGCTGCCCGGCGATACGTGCCGATTCACCCTCCCCCTCGGAACGAAAGCGCTGCGCGATCTGGAGTCGCTCGCTGATCATTCGCTGATAGATGCGGTCAAGGACATCCGGATTGTAGTTGACTCGCTTGATGCGGAAATCGAGTACAGTGATGCCGAATTCCTGCAGTTTTTGAGTGGCGGCAGTTTTGATTTCTTCTTCGATCTTCTGCCGGCCGAACTGGATCGGCGGGAGGACGCCGATGGTACCGGTGGGACCGCCCTTGAGAGTTTCGTCGCGCAGTGGCTGGCGATTTTTATCG
>CAZMNG010000779.1:0-2851 GCA_964567505.1 uncultured Chthoniobacterales bacterium | reverse complement strand
CTTCGTGACCTGCTGTGAATGATTTCTACCGTCACGATCGTCGCCCGACCGCGCCAAATCACGGAATGAATCCGGACAGAAGGCCGCAAAGATCGCAAAGGATTGGCACCGATCGGCGGGCGGAGTCTGATCACGACAAAGTGCCTCTTATTTCGGGGACAGGTCCCTAGCGCCATGAGGGCAAGCATATATCGCCACTGAGATGTTTCAAGACACCTGATACCGACTGACTACTGAACTCAGATGTTACTCGGTGAGACATCCAGGAGGTGGATTCCGTGGCGGGCCAGTTCCTCAAGGATCAGCCTGACGGTGAGCCAATCTTCGCCAAACTGCTCCTGTTTGGTTGCGCGCCAGTCAGCCCAGACCTCTTCTGGGAATACAGCCGCCGAGTCCAGTGTGGCACCCGCAAAGTCCAGAACAAAGGGAGGCCTGACGATGGTCATTTCAATCGCCAGAAGTTCATCGTCGAAGCGAACAAGTCTTGGAACATGGAAACCCAGGATCTGGTAACGAGACCGCTCGCGCAGACGTTGATAAACCCGCTTTTCCTGGTCGTAAGCTCTGAAGTCCCGGTGCAATTTCACCGCGGTTCTGCCGGGTTGAAGCTTGCTTTGGGCGACGAGCACGATACCGTGAATCCCAGAACCGAGTCGCTTTCCAAGTACCAGAGAATAGCGAGCGGGGTAGGTTTTACTAGCCTGTCTCAGGTCTTCGTCCATGAAATCAATTGCTCAATATCAGGCACACTCTGCGGAAGTAGAAATGCGACTATTAATCGATGGAGAATCCCTCGGTGTGGGCCAACTCGGCCCGGATTTTGTCCTTCTGGACGAAGTGGTGGCGCATCCGCCGTGCGACGCAGTAATAGAGATGCGCATTGATGAAGAGGAGAGCCGGTGGCCGGTGCGTTTGCCTGAAGGGATCACTTCAGAGCGCGTGCCCTTGGGTCTTCGTTGATCTTCTGTGAATGATTTCTTCCGTCCCGATCGTCGCCCGACCCCGCCAAATCACGGACAGAATCCGCACAGAAGGCCACAAAGATCGCAAAGGTTTGTCACTGCGCGACGAGGCGGATATAGAATGATGCAGGGCAAATTTTAACGTTCAGTGTTTTGGTTGTGGCCGCGAAATAACCCGATCTTTTCACTCGCTTTTTGGGGATTCCGTAAAATCGGTGGGCGCAATCGTGCGTCTCCAGATTTGGCACCTGCGCAATTTTGTTGCAGTACCGCCCGTCGCCGAACCGTTCAATCTCATGCGTTGAGCTGCAGCGATTCATCTGGAACGACAAGTGGCATTGGTCTTTCTCGCTGCATTTGTCAGCGATGCCGTTTAGACGGCGCAGTGCCTGGTATGGCTCCAGGAGAATCGCTGTTTCGAGAATTAAATTGCAGGATAACCGGAGGTTTGAGACCGACTCTTGCGCAACGCGTCCCTGGTCGGCAATGCGAAGCTGACACTGACACAGCGGCGCTCCGTCCCGACTGACACAGACTCGAAGTCTCTGCTTTGATCGGAAGCTTTGCTCCTTCGCGCGGACCAAACGGAGCATAGGCGTCCCCGCCTGTGTCTTGCGGACTGCGCACGTCCTCGGCAACAGCAGCAACCCGCGACACCAAGCCCCACAGCTCGAACCGGACACAGACTGGAATCGCGCTTAGATAAGGCGGGTTTGGAACGATTAGACCTATCAATCGTCCTCGTCCTCAAACTCGTCCTCGTCCTCGACACTGATCGTGCTCGTGCTCCCGATCGGTGGGCGTGTTGTCGCCCGGTGGATTGACCGCGGGATTCGGTCACCGGTCGAGCACGATTACGATAAGTGTCGAGTTCGAATTCGAGGACGATTGGATGATGCAATCATGGTAAAGAGGTCGTCCCGAATCCTTCTTAAAGAAGCGCAATTCATCGCAGACTGGAAGTTTGTGCTCCTGCTTCCTAACTTTTCTACACGCGAGACGCGTATGCTTGGAAGAAGAATACACGCGGGACGCGTATGCTGTTGCGTTGGTGCGAAGGCCAATCCTCAGCCAGCGGTCGCGTTCACGCGCCGAGCAGGAAAGAGAGCCCCTCACCTCTATTGAATGTTACGATCCTCGATCGTAGTGTTCGTCTATGCCGGTGAACACCAACTTCCCGCCGCTGACCGTGGAGAATTATAAGCTCCTGCCCGAAACCGGGCCGCGGTATCAGTTGATCCAGGGTGATCTCTATATGGCTCCTGCCCCGAACCGATTTCATCAAGAAATTTCTCGTAACCTGGAATTTGAATTGCACAGTTATCTGAAGCGCAATCCGATCGGAAAACTATTCGATGCGCCGTTCGATGTTTATCTGGATGAAATCAATGTTTTTCAACCGGATATCATTATTGTTTTGAACGAACGGCTCGGGATTTTGACCGAGGAAGGAGCGGAGGGTGCACCGGACCTTGTCGTGGAGATTCTTTCTCCAAAGACCCGCCGCCTCGATCTGGCAAATAAGAAGCAGGAATATGCCCGTGCCGGAGTAAAAGAGCTCTGGATCATCGATCCTGAACCGCGGACTGTCACCATCCACCGTTTCAATCCGGACGGGAGCGAGATGGTGACCGAGTTGGACGAAAATCAGACTTTGAAGTCACCGCTTCTGCCGGACTGGTCGCTTTTGGCCTCTGCGCTTTACGAGCGCTAACGAGGCGTTCTTTACGAACAAGAGGGAAGAATAAGGAGCCAACCAGAAATACGCCATTCGGTTCAGACCCCCTTCATTGCAAATTGCTCTACGCGCAGTGGCACCTGCACCGCAGCGGTTAACGCATGCCGGGCAATCGAGCGTCCGTAATACGCTCCCGTCGCGATTATGTCGT
>CAZMNG010000778.1:0-2853 GCA_964567505.1 uncultured Chthoniobacterales bacterium | reverse complement strand
TCTTCCTATTTTTTTTTGAATCGATTCTCCGTGCCATGCAACAGACGTACTATATTCCCTCGGTGACGCCAGATCGCCAAGCCTGTCACAAGGGCCGAAAAACCAAGCAGTAACCAAAAATCAGTTCCGGTCTTTGCGCCAATCAAGAGTACTGCAACTGGCAGGGCCACAGCCGCACTCATCGAAGCCAAGGACGTATACCGGCTGATAAAAAATACCGCTATCCAGACTACCCCGGCCGAGGCGAACACCAGAGGCGGCAATAGCCCAAGAACCGCTCCGCCCGAAGTGGCAACGCCCTTGCCCCCTTTGAAGCCGAGCCAGACGCTGTAATTGTGCCCAAGGACGGACGCAATCGCCCCGATGACACCACCGAGTACGGCACTCAACAGGAAATGCGACGCGATCAGGAACCCAAGCTTCGCCGCGAGAAAACCCTTAAGAAAATCGCAAACGCCGACCAGGTAACCCCATTTGCTTCCCATGACGCGAGCCACGTTCGCAGCCCCGATATTGCCGCTGCCGTGCTGGCGAATGTCGACCCCTTTTGATCGTGCAACGACGTACCCGCTCGGGATACCGCCGATAAGATAGCTGAGCACGAAAATCAGCAACCAGATCATGGCTCAAAGGCCGGTTCGGCAGCGTTGTGTACACCAAGACAGAGCAAGTGACCGACACGATAGCGTGATATGTCCAAACTGCAAAGTCCAGGCACTTCGTGCCTGGCTACGATCAGGCTGTCCCTCCGGGACAAAAGCCATTCACGAAATCCCGGCCAGATTGATCTCGGCCCGCATCACCTCGGTGAAACGATCGTAGCTCACCTCGAAGCCGACTTTCTTCGACACTCGTTGCATAACGTAGTTTTCCGGCAGGATGTGGCCGATAATGCGCTCAACGCCTTCTTGCCGGCCTATATCAACCAGACGTCCCAGTAAGTGTGTCCCGAGGCCGAGTCCCTGAAACTCATCGTTGATGACAACACTGAACTCCGCTTCTTTGCGTCCACGCATTTTGCTGAGGCGTCCGACTGCGATAATTTCATCTTCTTTGGTCTCTGGTCTTTTGCGAATCACGATGAGTGCGAATTCCCGGTCGTAATCGTTAAAGCAGATGCGAGTCAACCGTTCATGGGCCACTCTCTGTTCCTTATCGAGAAACCCGAAGTATCGTAAACCGACAGTCTCTTCGGACAAAGTACCATGAAATTTCACCATGAGAGGCTCGTCCTCCGGTCGGATCGGTCGAAGCGTGAGAACGGTTCCATCGTCCAGTTTCCAGACGCTGGCGTATTGCTTCGGATAGGGACGAATCGCCAAATGGGGCAGAGCCGACTCTTGCGTCATCGGATCATGCAATACAATTCGGGCATGCAGGGCTAACATCTGCTCGGCCGAAACAACGAAGGGATTAACGTCGATCTCTTTGATCCACCGTTGTTCGGCCACCAACACGCTGAACTGAACCAGGATTCTTTCGAGTCGAGCTAAATCGACTGCGGCCCGCCCACGCACGCCACGTAATGCGGTATAGATGCGCGTTTGTTCCATCACTCTCCGCGCCAACGTTGCGTTCAAGGGCGGTAAGCCCAGGGCGTAATCCTTCATTACCTCGACGAGTTGGCCTCCCGCGCCAAACCGAATAACAGGGCCAAATTGCGCGTCCACATTACTTCCCAGTATTAACTTATATGCTTCCGGCTGAACCGCGTCTTCTTCGGTGCGAACAACCGGCTTCCCAGTGGTCGGTATGCCATATGCCTCCAATACCTCTTTCGATTCAAACTCTGTCAGGATCGTGCGCCCAGACTTTCTCACCTCCCGGATAGTCTTTTCTGCTCGCAGTCGCTGCGATGAATCGTCGGGCAACTCATCAGGAAGGGCTGGAGTCTCATATAGCGCGCGCAGATTGTCGCTATAACGCCACATGCAACAAAAGGTGCGGGCGGCAGCATCCGGAAACTGGAAGGTGGGTATGCCACACGAGGCAAGGATTGCCGCGCCCTCGGCGACATCATCGGCTCCAATCCAGCTTGCCAGGATCGGTTTCCCGGAACGGTTCTGAAACGTCTTCAGTCCTTCGGCAACGGCCGTCGGGTCCGTCATTGCCTGGGGTGTTACAATTGCCAGAACTCCGTCGATGTTGGAGTCGGATGCAACGATCTCGATTGCCATAATGTACCGGTCCGCATCCGCGTCGCCGAGCACGTCGACTGGGTTATCGCGGCTCCAATGGCCAGGCAGCATCGCACCGAGCTTGTGGAAGCTCTCCGGAGATAGCCGCGCGATTTCTCCCCCTTCTGCGACCAACATATCCGTGGCCAGCAAACCCGCTCCCCAGTCGTTGGTCACTACGGCTAAACGAGGGCCCTTAGGGCAGGGTTGCTTGCTAAAAACCTCCGCCATACAGAAAAGGTCCTCGATCGTCTTGACGCGCAACACGCCGATTCGACGAAATGCAGCATCGAGCACCGCGTCATTTCCTGTAAGCGTACCCGTGTGCGAGGCAACAACTCTTGCCGCCGGTTCCGTCATACCCGCCTTGATAACGATGATTGGTTTCCTCAGCGCAACTTCGCGAGCCGCTGAAAGAAACGATCGCGCATCGCCGACGGATTCCATATAGATCAGAACGCAACTGGTATGAAAATCCTGTGCCAGGTAGTCGATCAGATCTGCCCAGCTTACATCCACCATTGAGCCGGTGGAAAGCAATGCGCTGAAACCGACTTTATGATGAACGCTCCAATCGAGTACCGAGGCACACAGAGCGGCACTTTGACTGATAAACGCGACGTGCCCCGTGAGCGCCATCTTCCTGGCAAACGTCGCATTCAAACCAACTGCGGGA
>CAZMNG010000777.1:0-2861 GCA_964567505.1 uncultured Chthoniobacterales bacterium | reverse complement strand
TCTCCCTTCAGCCATTCATGCCATTAAATGATTTGGGCCGCGGCATGCTCGCTCCCAGTACAATCTTTCACAGTGTTATTTCTTTCATGACAAACACTGACCTGCAGCACTATTCGGGAGATCAACATTTTTCCAACTTTAGCCAGATCTTTTTTTGTATCACAAACTTCTTTCTGTCCGCCTCGATCGGTTTCTGCGGTCTTACTGCCATTATCAGAGCTTTGCGAAGTGATCCCAACATGGGGAACTTCTTCGTCGATATGTGGCGAGTAGTGATGTACACGTTTCTACCGTGTGCCTTTGCGCTTGCGCTGATTTTCCTGCAACAAGGCGCCCCTATGACTTTTGCCAGCGCACATCCGGTTACTACGCTTGAACCAGGGGCGATGGGTACAGCAGACAACGGCCAGCCGAAGCAGCAGACAATTGTGGTTGGTCCGTTAGCGGCGTTTGTGCCAATGAAGCAGCTCGGTACGAACGGTGGCGGATTTTATGGAATGAACTCTGCCCATCCATTTGAAAACCCAACCGATCTAACAAACTTCCTCTCTTGCGTGGCGATGATGCTTTTCCCGTTCTCGCTGGTGCTGATGTACGGGCGCATGCTGAAACGAAGAAGGCACGCGGCGGTGATATTCTCCGTGATGATGGTGCTCATGATCGGCACCGTGGTCTGGCCTATTTTTTTCGATACATTGAAGCCTAACCCCGGACTAACCGCACATCCCGGCGGTGAGACATATGAACTGGCCAGTGCAACAGCGCCAGGCGGTAAGATTCAATTAACGATGCCCGCGGTCGCCGGATTGCCCGTGGATCAACATCTCGGCAATCTTGAGGGTAAGGAGTTGCGTTTCGGCACTTCGGCCGGCGCCACCTTTTCGGCCTTGACCGTGGACGTAACTGACGGGGCGATCAACTGTGAACACGACAGCCTGAACCCCGTCGCAGCGTTGTCGCCGATGGTGGGCATGTGGCTGAACTGCATTTACGGCGGAAAGGGTGTAGGAATGATCAACCTGCTGCTCTTTCTCATCGTTGGCGTCTTTGTTGCCGGTCAGATGGTCGGTCGGACTCCCGAATACCTCGGCAAAAAAATCGGGGGACGCGAGATGAAACTCGCCATGATCGCCCTGCTGGTTCACCCGATCATGATCCTCATGCCTACCGGGCTATTCTCGGCGACGGACTGGGGGACCAAGGCCGAGAGCAATCCTGGTCCGCACGGATTTTCTCAGATTTTGTACCAGTTCTCGTCGGCATCGGCGAATAACGGCTCGGCGTTCGACGGCTTAGGAGTTACCTATGGTTTGAACAACAACCCGAACCCGGCTCCGACTGCTGTTCAGTTTGATATCGCAGCCGCATTGGTAATTCTCATCAGCCGGTTCCTGCCGATCATTGCGCCGATTGCAATGGCGGCGAGTCTCGGAGCAAAGAAGTCCGCTCCATTCAGCCTGGGGACTTTGCGCGACGACACTTCGACCTTCGGTTTGCTGCTCTGCGGAACGATTCTTATCATAGGCGCCCTGCTCTTTCTGCCGGTAGCCGCGCTTGGGCCGCTCGCGGAACATTTCGGTCCGATTCCATTTGGTGGCTGAACCCGCAATAAATACTAAGAAAGAAAAATTGAGATGGCTACAGTAGCACCAATCCAGGTTTCGCGTGAATTTGCGAAACCACCAAAACGCCCGCACTCAACGCGGTTGATCACCCCTGGAACCGTCGGACCGGCGTTAAAGCAGGCATTCGTCATGTTGCGCCCTGACATTCAGTGGAAAAATCCAGTGATGTTCGTGGTGGAAGTAGGCGCCTTCCTCACCCTTGCGTACCTTATCCAGGCAATGTTCGGAAAATCGGAGAGCCAGGTGTCAATTGGCTATTTTATCGCGCTTGATGCATGGCTCTTTCTGACTGTCCTTTTCGCAAACTTCGCCACCGGTTTAGCCGAGGCACGCGGAAGAGCCCAGGCCGAATCACTCAAGAAAAGTCGCAGGGACACGATCGCCTACCGGTTGACGAACAGAGATGAAATTGAGGAAGTTGCGTCAACAGTTTTGAAAATTGGCGACCGGGTAGTCGTGGAAACGGGGCACACCGTACCTGGCGACGGGGAAATCATCGAAGGCATCGCTGCCATAGACGAATCCGCTATCACGGGTGAGTCCGCGCCGGTTATTCGCGAGGCAGGGGGCGACCGATCCGGAGTTACCGGCGGGACCTTCGTGGTGTCAGACCGGATTGTTGTTCGAATTACATCCGGAGCCGGCGAATCCTTTCTGGACCGGATGATTGTGCTCGTTGAAGGAGCGATTCGCCAACGGACTCCGAACGAAATCGCACTCACCCTGGTACTGAGTGCGTTCACGTTAATTTTCTTAATCGTCGTGGTTCCGCTCTGGCCGATGGCGCTGAATGCCGAGCAATACATGATGAGCTATCTCGGCCTTCAGCAGCCGCTGCACAGTCTGGGAACAGATGTTCCGACTTTGATCGCCCTTTTGGTCTGCCTGATCCCAACGACGATTGGCGCTTTGCTTGCCGCCATTGGAATCGCAGGTATGGACCGGGCACTGCAGGCCAACATTCTGGCGAAAAGCGGCAAAGCCGTCGAGACCGCGGGAGATATCGACGTGGTTTTACTCGATAAAACCGGGACGATCACGATGGGCAATCGGCATGCTACGGAGTTTCTGCCCGTTGGACGCTACTCAGCTTCGGACGTCGCCCGTTTAGCATCGCTGGCATCCGCGGCGGATCAGACCCCCGAAGGTAAAAGTATCAAGACCAAGGCACAGGAGTTGGTGACCATTGGCCAACTTCCGCTCATTGCTCCGGATGGCGCCGAGTTCGTCCCGTTC
>CAZMNG010000776.1:0-2865 GCA_964567505.1 uncultured Chthoniobacterales bacterium | reverse complement strand
GCGCGCGGATGCCGTGAAGGCCGCCATCGCAGCCGGCAAGCATGTGTACTGCGAAAAGCCGGTCGCGGATAATTTCCAAACTTGTCTCGAACTGGCTCGGCTCGCCGATGCAGCCGGCGTGAAGAGCGGCGTCGTGCAGGACAAACTCTTTTTGCCGGGGCTCCGAAAGCTGAATGCGCTAGTGCAGCACGGGTTCTTTGGCCGGATCCTTTCGGTGCGGGGCGAATTCGGCTACTGGGTCTTCGAAGGGGACTGGCAGCCGGCTCAGCGCCCCTCATGGAATTACCGGAAAGAAGATGGCGGCGGAATCATCGTCGATATGTTTTGTCATTGGCGGTATCTACTTGATAACCTCTTTGGCCAGGTCCGGTCGGTGTGCGTATTGGGTGCCACCCATATCCCAAAGCGCGTGGATGAAAACGGTAACACCTATGCTGCAACGGCGGATGACGCTGCCTACGCCATGTTCGAGCTGGACGGCGGTATCGTCGCACAACTGAACTCCTCCTGGTGCGTCCGAGTGTATCGGGACGAGCTGCTGACGCTGCAGGTCGATGGAACCCATGGCAGCGCGGTCGCCGGGTTGCATTCGTGCAAAATCCAGCATCGAGTCAGCACTCCGCGCCCGGTCTGGAATCCGGATGTGCAAGGGACGCATAACTTCTATTCGGACTGGCAGCCAATGCCAGACAACACCAGCTTCGACAACGGATTCAAGCTCCAATGGGAGATGTTCATCCGCCACGTGCTCGAAGGGATTCCGTTCAAGTACACTCTGCTTGAAGGGGCAAAGGGTCTTCAGCTCGCCGAAGCGGGACTGCAATCCTGGCGCGAGCGGCGTTGGATCGATCTTCCGGAAATCTCAATTTGAAGGAGCGCCTTCGCTTCTCCAGTCGTTCGATGGTTCCAAGCATTAAACTCCCGCAAGCCGACCGCACACTCAGGAACTACCTGCTGAGTGAGCCGCCGATATTCCAAACACCGCGGCGCGCACAGAGCCGCGTACTCTATGCAGCGGCCCATGTTGTGGCTGATCCGCTGGCCGAAAATCGCATTGGAGCGCCGGCCAAACTCGATTGGGAAGCGACCCTGGCGTTTCGGCGGAATCTCTGGTCACTGGGCCTGGGTGTGGCCGAAGCGATGGACACCGCGCAGAGAGGAATGGGGCTCGACTGGGCCGCTACGAAGGAACTGATTCGACGCTCTGCGAACGCCGCAAAGCGCGATCGATTCGCGATTGTCTGCGGAGCGGGGACCGATCAGTTAGTTGACGGGCCTCGGTACAGCATTCATGAGATCGTCAACGCCGAGCACGTCGATTCAGCGCGCCACAAAGGCACGACAACACAAATGGATTCGATTGCCCGCTTAAGCATTAATCAGCAAACACTACGGAATTGGAAGATTCCCGAATTGCTCGAGGGATGCGTCGCCGAGCAGATTCGGTTCGTTTCGTTGTGGCGCGAGAAGATTACGGAGATCGGGCTTGATAAAACCGTCTGCCAGCTGCGCAATACCGGCATCAAAGTCGCAAGTCTGTGCCGCGGCGGGTTCTTTCCGGCTGCGACAACAGCGCAGCGGCGGAAGAATTTTGAAAAAAACTGCCGTGCAGTGGATGAAGCGGCCGCGGTCGGCGCGACCGTGCTGGTTCTGGTCTGCGGCGGCATCGCCGATCACGATATCGATCGGAGTCGTACCATGGTCATCGAAGGGATCGAACGTCTGTTGCCTTACGCGGAACAGCGCGGCGTCAAGCTCGGGATTGAACCGCTGCACCCGATGTTCGCAGCCGATCGTTCAGTGATCGTTTCACTGAGCGAAGCGAACGGAATCATTGAGATCTTTAGATCCAGATATCTTGGCGTTGTAATCGATGTTTATCACGTCTGGTGGGATCCAGCGGTTTCCGCGGAAATCGCCCGCGCATCCGGTCACATCTTTGGATTCCACGTGAACGACTGGATTGTGCCGGTCCCGGACATCTTGAACGGACGAGGCATGATGGGAGATGGCGTGATAGAGATACAGCGTCTGCGGGAATTGGTAACGAACGCGGGCTACACGGGCCCGATCGAGGTCGAAATATTCAACGAAAAACTTTGGCGAATGCCTGGAATCAAGCTGCTGCAACTGATTAAGGAAAGGTTTCTTACATCCGTTTGAAACCTCCTTTTCCGAAAAAGCAGCGGAAAACTCTCGAGCGCCTGGGCCCGCGAGAATTTTGGGCTAGACCGTTCACATGAAACCGATCGCTCTATCACGCAGCAAAAAAGAGTTGGTAATCGAAACGATTCGTTCGGCGATTCTAAACCGGGAATTGACTCCGGGTACTCGGCTGGTGATTGAAGACCTTGCAAAGCGACTCGGTGTCAGTCCCATCCCGGTACGGGAGGCCCTGCAGCAATTGGAGGCCGACGGCTATGTTGTGATCGAACCGTACCTCGGCGCAAAAGTTGCCCCAATCGAGGCGGAGTCGGTGGTCGAAGTATTCCGTCTGCTTGAAACGATGGAAGTCGTCAGCAGTCGAGCCGCGTGTGTTCACATGACAGATGAGGACCTGAACGCTCTGGAAGAGATCGTAAGAAAAATGGACGAACTCATCGGCGACCCGGAGCGGTGGTCAGTCGAGAATCGGCGATTCCACAGTTTCATCTGCGAAAAATCCGGCACGCGCCTCGTCGGCTCGCTGATGAACAAAGTCCTGGATCATTGGGATCGGCTCCATCGATATTTTCTCAACGACGTGTTTGCGCGCCGGTTGCGGCAGGCGCAACGAGAGCATTGGGCGATCGTGAAAACGCTCCGCACACGCAATGCCGATCGCACGGAGGCGGTCATCCGTGCGCACGCCCAGGCGGCTATGAC
>CAZMNG010000775.1:0-2867 GCA_964567505.1 uncultured Chthoniobacterales bacterium | reverse complement strand
GCGGCATCTACGTACGGAACCTAAAGCGCGCCTTGGAGATGATCGACGGCAAGCCCGAGCTCGGCCCGATTTTGGACGAGGCCGCGCCTCACCTTTGGGAGACCCTGTTCCTCCTCGTGCCTGTCATCTCGACAACTTTTGCCTCGTTCGGCCGGACCTTCGGGAGTCTTGGAGCGGCCAGCATCGGATGGCTGCTCGTCGACGAGGCAGGCCAGGCGGTTCCGCAGCACGCCGTCGGGTCGCTGTATCGGTCGCGCCGCGCCCTGATCGTCGGCGATCCCTTCCAGGTCGAGCCGGTCATAACGATGGACAAGGCGGCCGACCGGCGGCTTCGCGAGATGCACGCTGCACCTGTCCGGCACCAGTCGACGGCGACATCCGTCCAGGTGCTCGCTGATACCGTCAATAGGTTCGGTACCTACCTGAGGACGCACCACGGCGAGGCCGCATGGGTCGGATCGCCGCTGAAGGTGCAGCGACGGTGCGTCGAGCCGATGTTCTCGATCTCGAACGCCATTGCCCACAACGGAACGATGGTCCTCGGACGTGGCAAGGAGAGCGGGGAACGCGACCTTACAGAAGGGAACCCAGCCAAGGGGATCGCGCCGCGGGTACTGCTCGGCCCCAGCACTTGGATTGACATACCCGGAACCGAGGGGAACCGGCAGCACTACATCCCAGCCCAAGGTGAGATGGCCCTCTCGATCCTGCGCGCTTATATGGCGAACGGATGGGTCGGCGAACTCAAGCACAGGAGACTTCCCGCAGTCTACGTCATTTCGCCGTTCAAGTCGGTGGCCAACGAGTTCAGCGCGCTCCTGAGAAGGACACGGACCCAATGGGCACCTGACGTAGCGAAGCGCACTTTTGACAAATGGCTCAAGGCATCGGTGGGTACGGTCCACACCTTCCAAGGCAAGGAGCAGGAGACTATCGTTTTCCTGCTCGGCGGTGCGAACGACGGTGCCATCCAGTTGATGGCGCGGTCGCCCAACGTGCTTAACGTGGCCGTGCCCAGCGCAGACTCTACGTTGTCGGCGATAGAACGCGGTGGACGAAATGGGAGCTCGCGGCGGTAATGGGTAACTGGGTCGACACCGTTCCAGCCGGGGTTTTCGGCACGTGGCGTCGCCAGGCAGGGCTCTCTACACATGTAAAAGGGTGATTTCGGCAGCGGGTGTCCTGGAGTTAGCGAGACGCGCAATGCTCAGCCCAAAAGCGCGAGTTGCCCTTTCCTTCTTAGCTTTAAATTGATCAGGCGGAGATTGTGCGGCGGCGCCAGCGCTTCACTTTCGTAAGCTCGATCGGTGTCCGAGACCGCAAACCCCACCACAAGGACCTGGCGCCCTCTTGTAAGCTTAACGTTCCAATTCCCTGGGATGCTGAACCTTGGCGCAACCGAGGTCGATACCCCTTCCTTCAGGTCCTTCGCATGAGGAGGAAACCGAGTTCCTTTTAGGACGGCCGCTATTCGTCCGTCCGCTAAGTGTTTAACCGACCGGATCTCGCCGTGAAATGCCTTTGGATATCGCCCGCTTGGCGTCTTCTTACAAACTTCCCACGCGTCCGGGTACTCTTCCTTGAGGAAAAAGAATTTACTCCAGTCAATGGGTCGCCCCTCGTAAATAATGGTCACGTCTCGGAGTCCAGTCCCCTCCCACTCTTGCAGTCGCTGGTAATAGCGGGCGAGGTGAGTTGCGGTGGAGACGTAGGAGCTTAGGGGCTTCCCGGGCAGAAACCGAATGCCAACAGAGGTTTTAGAATCGGGATCCTGTATGCAATCGTCGTCTTGGTCAGCGACGGTGGGTGCAGGCGCATCTAGTTCTGTCGTGATCACATTAAGGTGAAGCCTGAAGCCGCCATCTTCTGTGGGCGTCAATACGCCGGGTTTCGACTTCCCTGCGATTGCAGTGACGATTTGCCGAGGTTGAGAGGGACAGTCGGGTTCGTGGCTATCGCCGCGCTTCAACTTGAAATGCGCTTTGACCAAGTACGTGTCCTCTGGGTCGTCCCATTGGCTTCTCCTTTTTCTATAGGCCGCGCAAAAGCTCAGGTACGCGCTCCGACAATCCGAACACACAAAACGACCTTTCCTGCACAGGTCTTGTGGGCCTAATCGATCCAGCTCCTCAGCGCAAACAAGCATTCCGTTTACTTCGCGCGCAACGTTCATTCGTAGTCATGAACCGTAGCACGGCGCTGAAGAATTGATGGAGGTTTGGTCTTCATGATCTCCAGCATTGCAAAGCGCCCGTTCGCCGGTCGGTTGATTACGTCCTTTAAATAGCTCGGTGATTCCCGATGGTGGATAGCTACCGCATCGAGCACGCCTATGTTGGCGTCGTATCGAGGAGTGCGCCCAGCCATCTTCGAAAAGTCTCCCGCCAAATTCTCAATTCGCAATATTCTCTAGCTAGAGGTTCTCCGAAAAGGTAGGCCAATTTTTTTTAGCGGGCGATGTGTTAATTCTGGCGCGGTGCTTCCAGTTTTGTAACTCTCAGATTGTGAGCATATTAGCGAGCTGCGGAAGACTCTCGGCGGTCGTTCCTGATCTGGCCAACCGACCTCGACAGTTAGTCTTCCTGACCCCCATCGACAGCCAATTGAATGATTTTCTGAACGAAATTCACCAGATCGCCTTCTTGGAACCTTCGATCGTAGAGCGAATCGACGAAGATCTTGATCTACATGCCAAAAAGAAAAAACTGTTGCGCCTAGCCGACGCAGAGTTCCTCGCCGGCCAGACTCTTGATCTGCCCAAAGTGCAGCTGCAATTGCGCGAGCTCAAAATCGATGAAATCCAATTGGAGACAGGCCGGCCCCGCACCGATGCCTATATTGTCTATCTTTTCCTGATGTTGCGCGGT
>CAZMNG010000774.1:0-2873 GCA_964567505.1 uncultured Chthoniobacterales bacterium | reverse complement strand
TCACTAAGAGATTGGCGCCTGCCGATCCACAACAAGTATCCAGCAACGCAAACCTCCAGCGCGCATTCGAGGACGAGCACGAGCAGGAGTACGAGTACGATTGGAAGCTATACAGATCGGCACGAGTTCTGGATTCTGGACGGTGATAGCGTTCGGTGGCTTGGCGTTCTCCTCTTCAGTGCCGGCGGCGCGCTGCGGCTCTGGCCAGTGTTCGTTCTTGGTCGTCGGTTCAGCGGGCTGGTGGCCATTCAGCCTGGGCATACCCTCGTCACGAGCGGCGTCTATGGCGTTATCCGTCATCCGAGCTATCTGGGGATGCTGGTCAACTCGCTGGGCTGGGGACTTGCCTTTCGCGCCGGAGTTGGCGTGTTGCTAACGCTAGTGACTATCCCCCGCTTCTCGCGCGGATCCGTGCGGAGGAGAAGCTGCTGAGTGAACATTTCGGCGCCAAGTACGACAAGTACAGGGCGCGGACCTCACGCCTGATTCCCGGGCTTTATGAGAGAGGGGTCGTGAGCTGCGACCAAGGCGGATCTGCGGCTGGACCGGTTCGGTGGCTGTTTGTGATTAGATCCAGCGTCACAATCCGGATTCATCATTCCAGAAAGCTCTTTACTTTATATCGTATAGCGATACAATAAGGGAGAGCTAGTGAATAGCTCGCAATGTTTGACCTTGTTATGGAGTTTAAATACTGTGAATGCGCTACAAAATAATAAACAACAGGCCACGGCCTGTCTGAAAGAAACGCCCGTCACGATTCCGGCTGTGGAGCTTTCGAGGCTGGCTAAACCCATCGGAACTTTCTCGGGCTCAACCGATTTCGTGTTGAGATTCCGCAACGGCAAATTAGTGGCCGAAAATACGGGTGACCAAGGGGGAGGTCAAAATTAATCGGCCTCGATTCGTTCCAATTCTTCCCATCGGCGGTAAAGCCCTGAGACCTTTTCGCGAGCGGCCCGCAGCTCCGCGTCCACTGTCTGCCAATCCTGGCCGCGCATACTGAACAATGCCGGCTCAGCGAATCGGGCCTCCAGTTCGACGACTTTGGCTTCGGCTGCCAGGATCCTGGATTCCATGTCATCCAGTTCCTGTCGCTCGGTCCACTTGAGCTTGCGAGGCTTTTGCACGGATGGCAGACGTCCAGAACTGGGAGCCGGGGATGCCGTCCCAGGCGAGGACGCGACCAATGCGAGCCGTTCGGCGCGTTTTTCCAGGTAGTAATCGTAATTCCCGGGTGAGTACCGCACACTCCCCTCTCCCTCGAACGCAAGAATCGATGTGCAAACCCGGTTCAGGAAATAGCGGTCATGACTGACCACGATCACAGTGCCATTAAAGGCCACCAGCGCCTCCTCCAGCAACCGAAGCGTGCCAAGGTCCAGGTCGTTTGTTGGCTCGTCGAGCATGAGAACGTTGCCTCCGTGCTTGAGTATCTTTGCAAGGAGTACCCGGCTGCGTTCGCCGCCGCTGAGAAGCCCAATTTTTGCGTTGATTCGATCCTCCGTAAAAAGCAGGCGTCGCAAATATGCTCGCAAACTGATGCTCTCGTCACCAAGTCGAACCTGCTCGCTCCCTTCGCCGACTTCTTCCCAAACGGTTTTTTGATCGTCTAAGAGCACTCGACTTTGATCGACGTAATTGATTTCGGTCTGTGGACCAATCTCGATTTCGCCACTCACCGGGTGCAATTCTCCAAGGATGAGTTTTAACAGGGTCGACTTCCCGAGTCCATTGCGACCCACGACACCCAGCCGTTCGCGCGGCGCGACATCGAGGCTCAGATTTTCAATGAGTTGGCGACCGCCTGGGTGCATGCCGACACTCCGCAATTCGATCACCCGATTCCCGAGCTTCGGCGCGGGCGGAATTATCAATTCTATGTCGACCTCCGGTTCCCGATCTTTCTGCGCGCCCAGTTCGAAATATTGCTCGACCCGATTAATGGACTTGGTGCGGCGCGCACTGGGACTTCGTCGCACCCATTCCAGTTCGCGTTTTAGAAATTTCCGGCGTTTGCGCTCCTGCATTTCCTCAACAGTTTGCCGGGATGCCTTGGCCACCAGAAAATCTGTGTAATCCCCCTGATACCGGTAAAATTTCCCACGCGATAGCTCCACAATCGAGGTCGCAACGCGATCCAGAAAGTAGCGGTCGTGTGTCACGAAAAGGCAACTGCCCGAGTAGCGCGCCAGGAAATCTTCGAGCCATCTGATTGATTCGGTATCCAGGTGATTGGTCGGCTCGTCCAAAATCAAAAGATCCGGCCGGGCTACCAACGCCCGGCAGAGCGCGACGCGTCGCCTTTCTCCGCCGGATAATTTGCCGACGATTCGCCCAGGATCAGGGGCATCCAGGTTGCTGATCAGGCTTTTGATTCGATGTTCAATTTGCCAGCCGTCAAAATGATTAATCTGATCGAGTAACGTGGCGCTTCGCCGGCTATCGGCGCGCAGCGATTCGAATTCAGCGATGAGGTCGAGAATTTGTTGCGCGCCCGCATGGATATTTGTGAAAACCGTTGCGCTTTCATCGAGTCTCAACGCCTGTGGCATGTAGCCCATCACGAGATCCCGCCGCCGAACGCATTCGCCGGCGTCTGGCACGAGAACTCCGGCGGCGATCTGGAGAAAAGTGGACTTCCCGGAACCATTGCGCCCGACCAGTCCAATCCGTTCTCCTTCCTGAATCGTGACCGTTGCCTGATCGAGCACCGTCTGGTCACCATAGCGCACAACGAGTTCACTCGCGCTGACGATCGAATTAGATGAAGCATCGGCCATGGAGACAAAATACGCAGCCGGCACCGCCGCGCCAGGCAGAGGAAGTTGTCAGTGTCAGTGGGGATCCAGAGGGGTCGCGCTTGTACGTTC
>CAZMNG010000773.1:0-2876 GCA_964567505.1 uncultured Chthoniobacterales bacterium | reverse complement strand
CGGTGGAAATGCCCGCAGTGCAGCAGGTGATCTCAAACTCGACGCAGCTCTCCGGCTCCGTGGAGCGCTTCGCCTACGTGGCCGAACAGTTGCCGGAACAGCTCAGCACCGAGCGCGAGGAGATTGTCAAGGCGCTCCAGACGCAGGAAAAAGACATCGCGTCACTCATGGGACAGGGAACGCAGTTTTCTGCTTCTCTGAACACAACGTTCGCGACCTTTGACACATTGATCAAACGTTTTGGGGTGGGCGAACCGAAAAGTGGGGAGCCGCCGCCGGCGAACGCCGTGCCGTTTCGCATCCAGGACTACACGCAAAGCGCCGCGCAAATCGAAGCGACGGCGGGGCGACTGACGGAATTTCTCGGCATGCTTGACCGTACGATGAGTTCTCCCAACCTCGCCCAATTTTCGGCGCAGGTCGGCCCGGTCGTGCAACAGGCACAAGTCGGCGCGAAAGAGGTCGTGGACTATGCCTTCTGGAAAAGCATTCTCCTTGTGGTCATCGTGCTGGTGGCCGCGCTCATTTACCGGTTCCTGGTCACCCTGCTGCCGGGAAAAAACCAAGACTAACTCCCTATGAACAAACCGATGCGGTGCTTTTTAAATACCGTTTCGGTAAGTAAGCTCGTGAAAGCTGGCTCTTCGAGATCTTGTGCGCTCGCACCCTGCCCTTTGAGGGATTCAAGCTCTTCCCGATCCCACGAAATTAACCGGTCCAGATACTCGGGTTTCATCATTCGCTAGAGGAGCACCGGGGTGCTAGCAACGTGAAGACCCCTGATGCTAAAGCCGGGTGTCTTAGATTTCTTTATTGTTCGCGGCTCCCGGCATTTCGACATTTACATTTTACGGCACGCCATCCGGAATTGGGGAGAAGTCCTCAGTAGCGTTTCACCTGCTACTGGCCGAGATGCGCAAGAGCGTTGCGCAGTGGAGCGCTGGAGATCTGTATCAGCCCCTGGAAAGGCGTGTACATCTCCAGAATCAAGAAGATCGCACCTGAAACCGATAGCGCGCACAGAAATAAGGTGGCAATTACGGTTGTATTGGCAGGCGCGAAGAGGCCGAAGCTAATGAAAACAATGACGAGCCAGAAAACCAGCATCCCGAGCAATGGCAGGGAGATGGAGGTGTTTCCCTGTTCGAACATCAGCCAGCGCAATTTTCCGAGGTCAATAGCCATACTTGACGCCTCCGCCTGGAGTGCGTGTTGAGCATCGTTCTTTGGGGACAGTGCCTGAATTTTGTCATAGAGAACTTCGCCACCGGCCGCTGTCGGTACCATTTCGGAATGTTGTTGATGGTCTTGGTGCCATATCTGATCGAGCGTGCGGGCGACGGCGCCCCGCAACAAATCACGGGCTTCTTTTGTCTCTGGCCCGTAGTGCGCCAGGACGCGGTCAAGTAAAATGATATTAGCGGAGATCTGCGTCAGTTCATTGCTCTGCGCGTCGTAGAAATTCTTAGCCGAAGCGACCAGCAGACCGAGAACGAGAGCAGCCATGGTCGAGATCACTCCAATCCCCATCCTTACAGTATCTTTCGCTGCTCGGGTAGAACCGTGCGAAGAAACAGACCGATCAGCGCAGATCCGAAGACGCACGCGAAAACGATTAACCGGATTACGATGGAATTCATGATCAACACTCCTTAAGAGCGACCTGTAGTCGTAGACTGTTTCGTTATAGATCCTTGGTATTTTGCGACCTATCGTCGACAGGGTCGACGAAGGTTTATTTAGAGCAAAAGTGTATGGATTCTAATCAGCCAGTAGCAATGGGTCTGGAGCGCCCGTGTTTACAGCATCCTCTGGCCCTTCATTTCAGGGGCAATAACACATTCGCACCGCCCTGCCCGACCACAACGGATTGCGGACTTTGGCCGTTCCAGCGGCGCGCGATCTCAAGGGAAATTATCTCCGGATTTTGTTTGATTGCATCGCCCTGGGTCTGAATTGCCTGCGCTTCCGCTTTGGCGCGGACCACGGTAATCTCAGCGTCCTTTTGAGCCTTCTGTAACTCGAACTCTTTGGCCAATGCCTCCTGTTGCATCGTCATTTTGGTTTCAATGGCCTTTTCCAGTTGCTCCGACAAATCGATGTTGGTGATTGCCAGGTCGTCGATCTCCAGGAGACCGGCCAAACGCCCTTTCAAGGCATCAAGGATCTGCCGCTTAACCTCTTCACGAGATTTGACGAAGTTTTCAGCGGTGTAATGAGAAGCGACTTCTTTCAAGCTCTCCTGGAATCTGGGCACGATCAGTGAATCGTACGGGTCCCCGCGGTAGTTCCGGAAAAGGTTCACGACCTGGTCCGCAGAAGTCCGGTACAGGATCTTGTAGTAAACAGAGAGGGTTTGGAGATCCGAGGAATAGCAGACCGTTTTGTCGCCTTCGGTCCGTTGTTGGACGCTTGCATCCTGAACCGTCTGAATCATCGGAAAGTAGAACGCAACCCCTTCGTTCAGCGGGTTCGCGTCGACCTGGCCGAGCGTGACTTTTATGCCGCGATACCCGGGCGGCACAATGTGGCATCCGGACAGCGTGACGGCGGCTGCTACGATTGCGAGAATCCCGAGCATGCGGCTTGTTTTCATGTAGCGGTCAATATTCAACGATTCGTCGCCCAGTCGAATCTTTTCAGGGCAGAAGGCAGAAGGCGGAAGGCGGAAGGGCACAAGGCAGAAGGCAGAATTAAGAATTAAGAATTAAGAAATCGGAGATGGAAGAAATCGGAGGGTGGTATGCCAGTCGAACTGCGCCCTGCGCCCGGCGAACGGCGAACGGCGAACGGCGAACGGCGAACGGCGAACGCCTTGAGCCCTCCTCAACAGCTTGTTGCCACTTGCATGGCATTCGCTACGCCGTGAGGGACGG
>CAZMNG010000772.1:0-2879 GCA_964567505.1 uncultured Chthoniobacterales bacterium | reverse complement strand
GGACGCCCGGATCGTCAGCGCCTTTGTAGTCTTTCCCGGTGTTGGCTTTGTACCAGTCGTAGATGCGACCGACGAACGGGGAAATAAGTCTTACACCGGCTTCAGCGCAGGCAACTGCTTGCGGGAACGAAAAGAGGAGGGTCAGGTTGCAGTTGATCGATTCCTTGCGAAGTTCTTCGGCAGCCTTGATGCCTTCCCAGGTGGAGGCGATCTTTATCAGGATCCGGTCGCGCGAGATGCCGTTCTTTTCATACAGGGCGATCAGTTGCCGTCCTTTGTCAATCGAACCTTCGCGATTGAAAGAGAGCCGAGCATCGGTTTCGGTCGAGACTCGACCAGGCACAATTTTAAGGATCTCAAGCCCGAACAACACCAACAGATGATCGATAGTCGCCTCAATCTTTTGGGTTCCGGTCAAAGGAGAATCCTTCAAGTCGGCGATCGCTTGCTCCAAAAGATAGCCGTATTCAGGCTTTTGGGTGGCAGCAAGAATCAAACTCGGATTGGTCGTCGCGTCCTGGGGCTTGTAGGCCCGCATACTTTCAAAATCCCCTGTATCCGCGACAACTTTGGTAAACTGCTTGAGCTGATCGAGCTGGGAAACCTTCTCCAAAGTAGCTGTGCTCATATAACTGAAAAGCCAACGCCTTTTAGTGCGGCAGTTCAACTACTTTTTCGATCGGATATGAACTATTCTGCACGAGGCCGGACCGGGAGGTCCAGAAAGCCTGAATCGCAAGCTCGTAGACCCGCTTCAGGACTTCGCCGCTTCGTTGTGCTGCCGCGCGACAGGATTCGAATTCGGGCGCAACTTGAAGAATTCTTCCAGATTGCCGGCCAATTTTAATCTGGATTCGACCGACCGGCGTTTCGACTTCGACGAATTCGCGGTCCAGGATCCTGCGATTCAGTTCCCGGTAACGCAGCCCGAACGTCGACGTTTCGGTAAAAAGGATCTGTTCGATCGCCGGGAGCAAAGCCGGTTCGCAAAGGACCGAGAGCAAGTTGGCCGGCCTGCCTTTCTTCATCTGGATAGGTGTAAAGAAAACGTCCAGAGCTCCAGCCTGGAACAGGCGCTCTTGGGTCGCCCCAAGGATTTCCGGGGAAAGATCGTCGATATTGGTTTGAACCTCGACGATACATTGAGTTAAGGGCGTATCTGCAAGGTCTCCGAGCACCGCTCGCAGCGCGTTTGGCCGCTCAGGGATTTCCCGGCTACCCAACCCGTACCCGATCTTAGCAGGGCGCATCTCGGGAAGCGGACCGATTGACTGCTGGAACTCAGCCACAATTGCGGCTCCAGTCGGCGTGATCAATTCAAATGGAACATTCACTTGTCGTATCGGAATGTTCTTGAGGATCTCGAGCGCGGCCGGGCCCGGTAGCGGGTATTCCCCATGCGAAAAGCGGAACGTGCCCTGGCCCTCAACCAGAGGGGAACAGTGAATCTGGTCGACCTTAAGCGCTTCGATGCCGACGCAGGCAAGAACGACGTCGACAATCGAATCGAGGGCGCCGACCTCGTGAAACTGCACCACTTCAATCGGTACTCCGTGAATCTTCGCTTCTGCATCACCGATTCGTCGAAAAATCGACGTGGCGCGCTGTTTGACAAAGCCGGACAAGTCGCTCTCCCGGATCAGGGTCTCAATACCTGAAAAGCGTCGAACCGGCGGGCGGTCCTGGCCGCGGTGCCGATGATGGGCGTGCTCGTCATGATGCGCGTGCTCGTGCGGGTGGTCGTGCTGGTTATGCTCGTCGTCGTTCTCGCGATGATCGTCGTGAGCGTGGGGATGAGAGAGATCATGCTGGGATTCGTTGTGTGTTGCTCCTGCATGAATGTCGAATTTGACGCCTGCAAGGCCTGCGCGTGTCTGGCGCTCGAAGTGCAAATGACAATCGCCGAGATCAATTTTTGAGAGTTCCCATTCGAACGTTGAGGGTTTGACTCCCAGGTCGGCTAACGCACCGACGGTCATATCGCCGCTGATCCCGGAGAAGCAGTCGAGATAAAGTATTCGCATCGTGGCTTACCTAAGTTGAAAACGCAACGATGTACAACTGAAGGAAGAAGGTGCGCCCGCCGAACGGTGGGGGCCACTACTGTGGTCGGCCGACGACGATGGTTTGGACTTGGCGCACCCATCGGGCCGGCCGCTTTGCGCCGGCAAAAACGATTCGAAATGGGCCTTCAATTTCAGAGAGAAGCTGTCCATTTTTGTGGTCGGCTAACAGAATGAGCTGGTCGGTTTGTGCCGGATCCAATTCGGCCAGCGCAAAGACCGCACGTTAACCGTCAGCAGCCTCAACGAGAATGTAACTGCCAACGATCGCGGGGGTTGGCATTGAAGTCGGATCCAGCTTCAAACCGGCGGCCCGGAGAATCTCTGTGAGCGACACGCCGCTGTATGTCACGTCGCGACCGTCGCGATCCTTGGCCCTGACGTCGGCACGAGGCATGAGGGATAAATCAGAAAGCTTCAACTCGATCGGGGTAGGTACGCTTCCGCCGACTTTCAGAATCGGCTCCTGCGCGGCTGGAATCACTGGGCCGGTTGCCGTCGGCTCAACAGTTTGAGCCGGCAACTCGAATGCTGACAACGCCAAGAATAAAGCAAGCGCAAAACTGGTAATCGATTTCCATCCTCGGAAGTCCAGATGCATGATCACAGTTCTCTCCGGTGCGCGCCCGGGACAGTCAAGGGGAGTTACAGGGGAGCCAGTGTCCTGTCCCCGAAATAAGAGGACTCTGTCTGGCGGCCGCCAGATCAGTTGGCTGTTTTTTCAAGGCGCGAACGAAGACCCATATCTTTTTCAGGCTAGCAGTTCCTTGCAAAAATAAGCGAGATTAAGTGAGATATGCTCAGTAGCGCGCTAGA
>CAZMNG010000771.1:0-2882 GCA_964567505.1 uncultured Chthoniobacterales bacterium | reverse complement strand
CGCATCACGCGGGTAAAGGACTCTTCAACCTGCGAAATCTGTGGCTTGCTAAAATCCCGTCCGGACATTGAATGCATTGTAGTGATGCCGGCTGCGCCAATTGATCCCGCGATAATCTTTTTCTGCTGTGGCGGAGTTTTGTTGCTGATTGTCCTGATTTGGGTCGTACGGGCTCTGCTCGAGCCGACAGTGCGGGTCGAACCGGTTGAGAGTATGCTGACACCGGCTGAACAGAAGTTCTATAAAGCCCTCGATACGGCGATCGATGGACGATTGATGATTCTTTCCAAAGTCCGAATCGTCGATCTGTTCAATCTCAGCAGCAGAAACGGCGCGGCGCGTCAGCGCGTGTTTCGTTCGATCGCGTCGAAGCATGTCGACTTTGTTTTAGCGGAACCGGCTGACCTTCATCCTGTTGCCGCGATCGAGCTGGACGATTCATCTCATGAGAGAACGGACCGGCGTGCGCGCGATCAGATGCTCGACGAGCTTTTTGACAAGGCCGGCTTTCCACTGATCCGATTCCGCGCCGCTGCCTGCTATGACCCAAGACGTATCGAAGCGCAGGTAGAGGAGGTCGTTCATATTTAATTTTCGAATTGAATCGCGGAATTCAGGCTGCGTCGACACAGGACGGAGATGATCCAGTGTCGAAGTCTTCGATTGCCCGCAGGAATGGATCCAGATATTTGCTCGCCTTTACTTCGCCGACTCCACGAATCCGTCGGGCGCTCTCAACGCTTCGTGGCTTGAGCCGGGCGAACGATTTGAGAGTGTCGTCCGGAAAAATGAAATAGTGGGGCAACCCTCCCTGTTCCTTTGCGAGCGTCGCACGCACGGTGCGCAGCTCCTCGTACAAATCACGATCGAAAGGAATGTCATTGTTATTTTCGTGAACTGTCTGCTCCTTCCGCTTTCGGATCTTGCGCTCCTCCGGCCACGCCAACTGGAATGGCGTCGAGTTTTGCATCACAGCGGCGCCAAGGTCGGCTAGACCAATCATCGGATACTGCCCGCCGGTCGAGTAGATGAAATTTGCCTCTTCCATCTCGCGGAATAGTTCGTGCAGATAATTTGTCGACTTGTGTTTCAGCAATCCGTACGTCGTCAATTCGTTCAGACCGGCATCCAGTATCTCTCTGGCCTGGCTGCCGACGAGCACCTGGATTACGCGGTTTCGTCCGAACCGAGGTGTGAATCCCTCTCTTGTCCGATAGCACATTCGCGCAACTCCGCTCAGCGCTTTCCGAACCACGAGAAGTTCTTCCGCGGTCGGCGGGCGCAATTTTTTTTCGCGACCCCGTGAACAGCGGTCGCAGGCGCCGCACGAGACGAAGTCGTTCTCGCCAAAATACCGGAGAATTATTTTCTGACGGCACTCCCGCCCGTAAGCGTATTCAACGATCGATTTCAGTTTTGCCCTGTCGCGCTTCTCTTTTTCGCGCAAGGCTGCGACATCAATCGGCAATTGGAACGGCTGAAGGTCGGGCTGAAGCAGACGCGTGCCCCGGATTCGCTTACCCGGGATGTCGTAACGGTCGATCACGCCGCTTCTGTCCAGAATGGTGATGGCTGAGTGGACGGCCATGTCGTTGCTATCCTGATCGAGCCGCGCAGCGATATCGCGAATCGACCGCTCAATTTCTCCCTGCTCATTCGCCATGTTCCGCAAAAGCAGGTAGACGTTGCGTATCAGGTCCAGAGAAGGGTTGCTTCCGTCGATAAAAAAGTCCTGGATCCGCGTATCAGCGTAGTTGAAGAGAAGTTCGCACTCGGCCGGTTCGCCGTCGCGGCCGGCGCGGCCCGCTTCCTGATAATACGCTTCAAGCGAGCCCGGGATCTCAAAATGGACGACGAACCGGAGATCGGCGCGATCAATCCCCATTCCGAACGCATTTGTGGCAACCGCCACGTCGCAGTTGTTCTGAGTAAACTGGTTTTGCGCTTCCTCACGGGCCGAGTCATCGATGCCGCCATGATAGCTGACAACGCGAACTCCCCACGACTTCAGCTCTTCGGTCACCTGGTCCACCCGTTTTCGCGTCGCGCAGTAGACGATTCCGGTCCGATGGCGCCGGATCAAGTCGCGGAGACGGTTGTATTTTTCCGATTCGCTCTGCGTCTCGGTCACAACGAAACGCAAATTTGGGCGCGCGAATCCGGCGACGAAGTTGGCCGGATCCTCCAGGTTAAGGCGTCGGACGATATCTGCACGGACCTCCGGCGTCGCCGTTGCGGTAAATGCAGCGACTTGGGGCTGTCCAAGCTCTTCGAGGACTGCGCCGAGTCGAAAATAGTCGGGTCGAAAATCGTGGCCCCACTGCGACATGCAGTGTGCCTCGTCAATGGCGAACAATCCAATTGTGATTTGGCCAAGCGATTGACGGAAAGAGCGGCTCCGAAATCGTTCCGGGGCGATATAGACCAATTTGAATTCGCCCTCGCGCATCCACCGGATGCGCTGTTGCTGTTCTGAAAGTGAAATCGTGCTGTTGATCAGCGTCGCGGAGATCCCCCTGGACGTCAGGGCATCTACCTGGTCCTTCATTAACGCGATCAAAGGTGAGACAACCACCGTGACACCGTCCAGGAGCATTGCAGGCAACTGATAGCAGGGTGATTTGCCGCCGCCGGTCGGCATGACGACGAATACGTCCTGGCCCTTCAGGATCTCCGAGACGACTTCTCCTTGCGGCTCTCTGAACTCGCGAAACCCAAAGTATTTTGCAAGCGCTTCTTGAGGATCCATCACGTCGTAGTGTCAAAATAGCCCGGTGTTACCGCAGGAAAAGCGGATACGGTATGAATTACATATTTGTGAAATGTTTGCAATGCAGCAAGAACCTGAGCGCAATCTCCTGCCCGCCTGGTCCGGCCATCCC
>CAZMNG010000770.1:0-2884 GCA_964567505.1 uncultured Chthoniobacterales bacterium | reverse complement strand
ATTGTTGGTTGGTTACTTATTCCATCCACTCGATGGGTTTGCTGAGCTGAACGTTGAAGCGAAGTTACTCCGCATTCACTCCGCAGTCGCAGGCGTTCTCGCTCAACCTGTCGCGGTATTGCTCAAATTGTGCCGGCCTATCCGTTGATGTAGCATTTTGCCGGAGGTATTTCTCAGCCGCTCGCTCGATAAAGATGGAATCGCCGAATTCGTGGGTGCGGTAATTCTGCGTATTCAGTTGCTGGTCCACGCGTCGAAGCGTTGTGCCGTCGATGAATGCGAGCAGCAAGTCATAATGGCTGGTGCCCGGCTCGTGCGTGCCGGAGAGAATCGCATCAACCGCGCGCAGCCAGGTTGTACGGTCGATCCGTTGAGTTGCCAACCCGTTGCCGACATGGACTGAACCGTCGGATCTTGCCGCATCTTCCAGCGCGCGGACAACGGTTGTCCCGATCGCGACAATGCGTCGATTGTGCGCCTGCGCATCGCTGATCGCATGGGCCGTTGTTTGAGGCACGAAGTAGGCTTCATCCAGCGGCAACCGGGCGTCCAATTCCGAGTCGCCCGTTGATGAGATACCGGCGGCATGCGTAATCGTCGCGAACTGAATTCCCTTTTGCCTGATAGATGCGAGGATTCTCCAGTCGAGGGCGAATCCGGCCGACGGTGGCTCGAACGCTACCGGTGCGGCTGCAAACGACGTCCACACGTCCCATAACGCCAGCGGAGTCGGCACGTGCGAATACTGAATCGGACGGCCGTGGTGCGCCAATCCATTCCAGATTTCGTCAGGTGAGCCATCGAAACAGAGTTGAACAAGTCGCGGATGATTGAGCGTCGTTTGGACGGTTGCCAGTAACGGCCCTAGCGACAGCCGATCACCGGCAGCCAACTCCGGTGGTGAAGGGCGGTCTTCGGTGCGGAGGTGAAAATCGCCCGCGCCAAAGACGATGGCTGAGAATTGGTGGATGTCATCAGCAGCGAGCGAACTGCGCCCTGCAAGCCGCACTTCGATTGCCTGACCAGTCGGGAGGTGCCAACCCTGAAGGCTTGCCGGCAACGTGGCGGCATCGTTGGCAATGATGAGATCGCCCGGCTGCAGAGTTTCGATGAGTCTCGCCCGTTGCAAATGCCGAATATTTCCTGATTGGTCGACGGCGAGCAGTTTTGCCGCCGCCGAGCGTTGGACTGGGAGATTGGCTGCAATCATGGAACGACCCCTTCGCTGTCTGTCGCCTGAGCTTCGGCGCGACGCGAAAGGACCTGACCAATCGCATCGGCGAACTCGACTGCTGCGGTTTCCGGACGCTTGAGGAGCGACGTATCCGCGTCGGGTGCAGCGAGCGCATGCAAGGGCGTGTCCATGTCACCGGGATCGAGGGATAAAAAATGAATGCCCGCCTCCTTGAGTTCTTCATTCCAGATTTGGCTCAGGTGATGTAGAGCCGCCTTGCTGGCGCTATACGCACCCCAATGAGAATAAGGATTCACCGCCGCGTCGCTCGAAACATTGAGCACGACGGCCGTGCGGCCCTCGCGAGTCGAGGCGGCAAGTGCTCCGAGAAGCGCTTTCGTCAGGCGAAACGGACCGAGAGCGTTGGTGGCGAGTGCGCGTTCAAAATCTTCACATTCGGTATCTGCCAGGAGTTGCATCGGCACGGGTCCCAGATCGGAGGCATTGTTGATGAGGACGTCGAGTCCTCCAAGCGCGCCGACGATCTGGAGGGCGATCGGATAGATTTCATCCTTCTTCGATACGTCGCCGACAATGCCGTGTGATCCCTTGCATTCACGCGCGACAAGGTCGACGCCTGCTCGCTTGCGTGCAACAAAAGCAACCTGGGCACCACGACCAACTAACTCGTGGACGAGTGCCAGCCCCAGCCCGGAAGTCCCGCCGGTAACGGCCACTCGCAAGCCGGAAAATGGGTGGTGCGCGATTGAATCGGGGATTGACATAACTGGTTTCCTCCATTGCGCTCTCCTCACTTTCAAAAGGAGAATCTTTAGAAAGTAATAGGGCTCTCGGTTGACTTTGTAAAGGGAAACGTATAGAAAAGAGAGTGGATCGAAAACAATTCGAACCCGGGGATCGCAAGACGCGTCGCGCTATCGTTCAACTCCTAAAAACGGAGGGGCCCTTCACGTCGGCGCAGTTGGCCGAACGGCTGGATGTTACCGCGATGGCCGTGCGGCAACATCTCTACGCGCTCGCAGCGGAGCGATTGGTGACCGTCAAGGAGCATCCCGTCCCCATCGGCCGCCCAGCCAAGCATTGGCAACTGACCCGGGAGGCCGATCGGCTTTTCCCGGACGCCTCTGCAGAACTCAACCTCTCGCTCATCGCGGCCATGGGAGATGCATTTGGCGAAAAAGGCCTGAAGCGAGTTCTCGCGGCTCGCTGCGCCAGCCAGCGGGCCGCGTATGGCAAACGGATAGCGCCTTCGGCGCCACTAAAGCAGAAGCTTGAGCAATTGGCTCGCGTGCGATCAGAAGAGGGGTATATGGCCGAGGTCAATATCGGCGAGAACGGAAGCTTTCTTTTCGTAGAAAATCACTGCCCGATCTGTGCGGCGGCTACCGAGTGTCAAGGATTCTGTTCTTCCGAACTTGACCTCTTTCGCCGCATTCTCGGGTCCGACGTTCTAATCGAACGGGAGGAGCACATTATCTCGGGCTCGCGACGATGCGCCTATCGGGTAAGGCTCAGCGCATTTCGGAAATAGCCGGTTATTTATGACATAGCAAAAGATTCTTTAGGACCGTCAGAGGTCGAGCGTCCTTGGACGAGTTCCTGGCCTCCGCTGCGCTCCGACCCAGGCTTCTATGCGGTGCCCTGGGACGGTTTTTGTTTCTTCCGAAATCAGCTACAGGGACCGCAAAA
>CAZMNG010000769.1:0-2886 GCA_964567505.1 uncultured Chthoniobacterales bacterium | reverse complement strand
CAAAAATGGTTCAAACAGGTGACGATGGGGCACCCCATACTGATGGGGCGCAAAACATTCGAATCGATCGGAAAACCATTGCCGGGTCGCCGAAATCTGGTTGTGACGCGCACTGGAAATTTTCCTGGCGTCGAGTTGATTCGCGATCTAAAGAAATTCGATCCGGAGCCTTATGAATCGGAGGGAGCAGAAGTTTTTGTGATCGGCGGTGCAAAAATCTATCAGGCGCTGCTCGATCGGTGCAACGCGCTGTATGTCACCATCGTTAAAGGTGAATATCGGGGCGATGCCTATTTTCCGGAGTTCGAATCCTGGTTCGAAATTTCCGAAACGATTCGCGAATCTTCCGAGTTCGACACGTTCCTGTTCAAACGCCGAATTTAGATTTTACCAGGCTAGCCCGCTACGATACTCATCGTTGCTCCAGGGAGACTTTGCTGCTGACCAAGGCTGCACGTCTCTGTTCGTGTTTTGCGCATCAGCGATCTGCTCCCACCGAACGGCGTCGCGCGTTCGGTTGTCGCACCCGGTCAGGGTCAGGGTCACGAGGCCGAGAGCGGCAAGAATGAAGCGAGTCATAAATCCGATTGCTGGGAGCGAGAGCTGATCCTAAATGCCATAAGTGGGTGAAATTGCAAGGCTGACCGGCACTATTTATGGCAGGCGAAGTGTGGAGCTTCGAATGTCCATGGTTGTGATGCCGGCAATTGAAAGTGAACAGTGTCGCGCTAAAACTGCATCCAGACCGTTTTCAGATATCTGGCTCCGGTGAAATCGGGTGGCATCGATCCGGATTTCGCTTGAAACGGGCGATGAACAGCGGTTCGAAGAGTTCTCAAAAAATGGTCAAAAGTCATGCCGCGAAAGTTGGTGGAACAGAGCAGAAGGCCGTCACGATTTAAGCAGTTTGCAGCGACATCAGCCAACATCCCATAGTTATCTTGGATTCTAAATACGTTCGATTTTCTGTCCCTTGAGAACGTCGGTGGATCCAGAACGATCAGGTCGAATTTTCTTCCGCGACGCTGAAACCGGCCGAGCCAATCGAAGACATCGCCGTAGATGAATTCGTGTTCTTCTGGCGCGATCCGGTTGATCTCGTAATTTCGCTTTCCCCAGTCGAGATAATGGCGCGACAGATCGAGATTGACCGTCATTGCTCCGGCGCTCGCGGCCGCAACACCGAATGCGCAGGTGTAAGCAAACGTGTTCAACACCGTCTTGTGACTTGCGAGAGTGGAGAGCGTCAGCCGGTTGATTCGCTGGTCGAGAAACAGGCCCGGGGAACAGCCGGCTCTAAAATCGATTTCAAATCGCAAGCCGCACTCGAGCACGATAAACGGCTCGTCAATGGCTGCACCACCGACGTGACTCGGAGCCGATTTGCCGGTTTTGAGGAGCGGTTTCCAATACAAGGAGCGATACCCAACCCCGGGGTCAAGGACCGGTCTGCGTTCGCCCATTGTCTGGAGAATCCAACGACCGGCGAGATCGTCGATTACCAGGCCGGACAAGCCATCGCCGGATCCGTCGAATAGTCGGAGCGCATTCGTCCGGTCGTCGCGAATCGTGACTCGCTTTTCGGCTGCGGCCCGGATTTTATCTGCTGGAACGATAAACGTTTGCGTGTCCATTGGGAACGCTACAGGCTTAATCTATGAGCGAATTGAGCGAGACACTTGAGCGTGCGGTTGACGGCGGCCGGCTTCTGGCCACGAGTTTCGCCAATATTCTGCAGCTTCTCCGCGGTGGGAACAACCCGCTTTATACCGCGGCCGTCGAGGAGTTAGCCCGGGGGGATGCGTGGACAGAATTGAACGACCGTTTCTTCAAGACGCTGGAGTTCGGAACCGGAGGACTTCGCGGGCGAACGATCGGGAAAATCGTGACGAGCGTTGAGCGGGGAGAAAAAGCCGGATCGGACTGCCCGGAGTTTCCGTGCGTCGGGACCAACGCGATGAATATTTACAATGTCAGCCGCGCAACGCAAGGGCTGGTCCTGTACTTGAAAGAGTGCCTGGCTCGCTCCGATGCAAAGCCGGGTATTGCAATTGCACACGATACGCGCTTCTTTTCTCGCCTATTCGCAGAATTCACCGCAAAGGTTGCGACCGAAACCGGATGCGACGCTTATCTTTTTGAATCCAGCCGTTCGACCCCTGAGCTCTCGTTTGCGGTGCGGCATACCAACGCGCTGGCGGGCATCGTGATAACAGCGAGCCACAATCCGTTCCACGATAACGGGTACAAAGTCTACTTGTCGGATGGGGCCCAGATCGTTGAGCCGCATGCGAGCCGGATTATCGCACAAGTAAATGCTATTGCGGGCGAGGTTTACGATCCGCTGCCGCAGGAGCGCCAGGGAAAATTGATCCTTCTCGGTCATGACATAGACGCTGTGTACAAGACGCGTTTGCGCACGCTCGTGCTTAGACCGGATGTCGTTGCGGCGCAGAAGGGATTCAAAATCGTTTTTACGGCGATTCACGGGACGGGAGGGAGTATATCTGTGCCGGTTCTAAGAGACCTGGGATTCGATGTCCGAACCGTTCCTGAACAGGACAAGCCGGACGGTGGATTTTGCACAGTAAAATCTCCGAATCCAGAAAATGCCGACGCGCTTGCCATGGCGGTCGCACTCGCGCAGGCCCAGAACGCTGATCTCGTTGTCGGGACGGATCCTGATGCCGACCGTTTGGGTGTTGCCTGCCGCGATCAGTCCGGGGAGATGAAGCTTTTAAGCGGTAACCAGATCGGGTCGTTGCTTGCGTGCTACCGGATCAAGACGTTGAAAGAACAGCGGGTCCTGACCGGCGAGAACACGCCGCGGGCAGTCATCCTAAAGACGGTCGTCACGACGGATTTACAAAAAGCGATCGCACGGAA
>CAZMNG010000768.1:0-2891 GCA_964567505.1 uncultured Chthoniobacterales bacterium | reverse complement strand
TGCCAAGGGCGAAACGGTGCGCGGCTACACGGTGACGACCTTGATTGCCGATGAAGCATCGAGAATTAGCGGAGAATTATTCTCCGCAATTTCGCCGATGCTGGGCGTCTCGGGCGGCAAGATGATCTTGCTCTCCAGCCCATGCGGTGAGCGAGGACTCTTCTATGAGGAATGGATCAGTTCCCACGACTGGCAAAGAATCCGCATCACTGCCGACGAATGCCCGCGCCTGACGCCGGCGTTCCTTTTTTAGGTATTTTTCATTCATTGCATTTCCCCGTGTTAAACGACGATGCGATAGACTTGTTCGAACGAATGCTCGCCAGTGGACGAGAGCCGGTAGAGGACGTTGAGTCGCACCTCGAAGGAGTGCTCTTCGCCCGCGACGTCGCGGACTGACTGGCCGACGAACGGCGTTAAAACCGACCGATTATTGGTTTCCAGGAAGCGCCTGACCGCGGCCATGTAACGGCCTACGGAAGATGCTGACGCAAAATCACCGACGGTGATCGCGAGCGACTTCCCGGCCGAAAAAATCAACATGCGTCGCGGCAGGTCCCAGCGCGTTTGCCAGCGTCGGCCGGCCTTCTCGATCAAGCCACGCTCGATTGCGTATTTGCGCAACCGTTCAGACGAAACCTTCGCCGCCTTGGCGGCTCTCCCGAAATTCCGCTCTTGCCGCAGTGCTCGCAGCGCGAGCTGAATGCGGTCGTCGGAGATCGGTCGTGACGACCCGCGAGCCGGGGCCTCGGTCGATTTGGGATGACCGCGAGATTGGCTGCGGGAGAGGCCTTTAGCTAGGCCTCTGGCAATGCGGCGGGCGTATTCGGATTTGTGGTCTCTGACTCGCACAGCTTATTTCTCCTCGACGAAACGCTTTGCCGCGCGCCGCTGTCGGGAGAAAAGATGCCGTTATGTTGAAGTAATAATCGAATCGAATGAAATCTAGATTCGTTTTTAGACTTCTTAGACTTTTTAGACTTGGGATTGATCCAGGGTGATGCCCTCAGCCTTCAACGCTTCGAGGATTTTCGCTCTCGATGGAGATGTCGCCTTTGGGAAGAGGTTGGGACGCTGCTCTTGGGCCCTTTGCCGTACGATGTTTTCTTGTTCTTTCCGAGTCTTCCCCGTTAACTGGCCCAATTTCGCAAGAGTGCGCACTATGGCGCGCAAAGGCCCGTCGATCCGAGGCCGACCGATTTTACCACGTCCGGATTGTCCAATGATGCTCTCGCGCTCCGGGGCAATCAGCGGAGCCGTGTTGCGAGAATAATTGTGTGTTGCCTCAGAGACCTGAACTCGGCCAACCTCCACGCCTTCATATTTCTGCGGTCCATTTGTGACGATGCATTTATGCCAATCGATTTTTCCGTGAAACATATATCCAGGAATTTTTTCAATGGTGTTTCGGATATCCGGTTGAGTGCGGTAGCCCCAGGCTTCTAATTTGCCGATTATCAGCTTCTCGGAAAGTTCCCGCTGCATTTCAAATTTGGGGTTAGTTCGATCAGAATGATATTGGGTCCATTTATTCAAATAATCGAGTGCAACCAGCATGCTATCTTCTTGATTTACAGCGTTGATATCCGGCATCTTTGGGTATGATAATCTCAGTGCGTCTCTCAGAAGCTCCTTCAGGCGTCGAGAGGAAAACCTATACCACGCTTCACTGAGTGGAATTCTGAAGGTCTTTTGTTTCTTTGTCATTTTTGGCTGCGGCCGCACCGATTCAGTTTCAAAAATATCGAAGAGGCAGGGATTCTCAAAATCCGGATTTCGGTCTAATCTCGGTAGCTGTTACTCGCATTTGACTAATAAAATGGCTCGATCGACGGTCGCTCTCAATTCTGAACTTAGCGATGACCTCGATTGGGCGTCGCGCTCGATATTTTGGAGTCGTCGGGTCAGAAAAGCTGCGAGGAGCTGCGCCAAGCGCCAGCGTCATCAAAAACCGCTTGTCCTCTCGGGACACGGCGTCTCGCTTCGTATCGAGGGCGGGGCGCTCACCATCCGTAACGGCTTCACCCATTATCCCCAGAAGCAAGAGCTTTACCGTTACTTTAAGGGGGAGCCGGATATTCCCGCGCGTATCGTTATGGTCGATGGTTCGGGTAGTATTTCTTTTGATGTCCTATCCTGGTTATCCGAACAGGGCGTTTCACTGGTTCAAATTAATTGGAAGGGCGAGGTTCATTCGGTCGCCTCCGCGAGCGGATATTCAGCAAATCCATTTCGGGTGCAATGGCAGCGGGAAACCCGCACCGACGAAATCAAGCGCATTGAATTCGCAATTGCGAAGATCACCCAAAAGATTGAGAACTCAATTGGAACCCTTGAAAAGTCCATTAGGCGCAATGACCCCTGGAATAAAGCAATAGAAATTGCCTATTCGACACTGACCAAATTGGACGAAAAGCAGCCTAGATCAATTGTTGAATTGCGGGCGTTAGAGGCGAACGCGGCAGCCGCCTATTTCCGAGCCTGGAAGGGAATTCCAATTAAATGGCGGGGAATTAGCCGGCGGCCAATTCCAGATTCTTGGAAAGTAATTGGCCAACGCACGTCACTATTTCATAGGGCCGGCAATCGAAATGCGTCACACCCGGTAAATGCTATTTTGAATTATGCGTACACAGTTCTCCAAAGCGAATTGCAAATTGACGCAATAGCGGAGGGCTATGATCCGACATTTGGAATTATGCACGAAGGCAATAACGGCTCGGCGGCATTTATATTCGATTTAATGGAGCCGCATCGGCCAGTGGTGGATAGGACCGTGCTGGAATTCATCGGAGGGCACATTTTCGATCCGGCGGATTTTGTTATTCGGTCGGATGGGGTGTGTCGGTTGAATCCGGAAATGGCGAGGTGCGTTGTAGGCGTCACCAGTA
>CAZMNG010000767.1:0-2896 GCA_964567505.1 uncultured Chthoniobacterales bacterium | reverse complement strand
CCGAGCGAGACGCCCTGCATGTAGCCACGCTCTATCCAGACATCGAAGAGCCCGACCATAAATCTGGCCAACTCAGAGGAATCGAGCTGAAAAGCGCTCTCAAGCTCCTTGGCGGGGCCACCTGGAAACGGGGTATTGACCTGGAAGTCGTTGAGTCCGAGTTCCTCAGTGAAATACCGGTAGAACCTTTCCGGGCCCGCTTCGAGACTTGCTTGGTGGAGCACCGCTATCACGCCAATGGATATCCCCGCAGCTTTCGCCTCCCGAAGTCTTCGGGTCCAGAGTTCGGTGTATGACTCCGCTCCGCCCTTTAAGAGCTTGCGGTGCACGTTGGGGTAGTCCATGGAGGTCCCCAGCGAGCCGTTAAACATCCCGTGGATTACATCGTTCCAAGCGGGTGAGTAACTGATAAGATTGGTTTGCAGATAATGAACAAACCGTCGCTCTCGCGCCGCGGCGGCTCTGTTCATAACCTCTCCTGCTTCCGCGAACCATGCTGGCCCCATTATCATTGCCTCCCCGCCCTGCCAGTAAATCTCGCACTCCTCGATGCGCTCGTTCTCGAGATGGTCGAGCAAGCGGCGCGTCAAGAGAGGCAACAGGGTCAATGAAAGCTTATGGGGTTCCTTGCGCTCGAAGCAGTAGTCGCACGCGACGTTGCATTCCGACGTCGGAAGAAGAATAACGCTGAAGACTCGACCGCTCATCGTCTATCGCTCCTGGTTACGTCGGGTTTCCGGTTTCCGCCATCGCGCCACGGGCCAAGTCCCGCCCGATCTCGTCCGCAGCCGCCTGGATGACGGAAAAGAGGTGCTTTACCCCTGCACAAGAGTACCCGGGGTCCGGCCACTTAAAATACCCGCGGCATGGCTGTTGCCATGGACAGGTCGCGCACTCGGCACCTTGCGCAACAAGTTTCTTGAGGTGATTTTCCACAAATCCGGCGGAAGAAACTTCGACGGACTCGACACCACCTGAGCGGGGCAATTTGGCGTTCCCGTCGTTATCGTAGTGAAGAAATGCGGCCGGATCTTCCTCTAGGATCATCCATAGCGAGTCTACGTCAGCGGCGGACATCGTAGCCAGCAAAGAGTGGAAAAACTCCACTGGGGCCTCGACCATCGGTCCATAAAGGTAGAGGCTCAGGGCCTCATTAAGCTCTAAAAGGGCCTCGGGCGTCGGTTGACCGGGTAACACCCGGACCGGGAGTCGTAGCGCAGCAGCCAGTTGGACCGCCTTCAGCAAACCGGGCGTGGCCGGCACGGTGACGCGGATGTCCCGAACGGCGCAAGCATCCACCAATCTGTAAAGGTCCGAAAACTCCAAAGCCGGGTCGGAAAGGACCACGTCGAGCGGAACGTCGGAATCGTCTTGCGCCGCCTCCGTCCATGCGCCCGAATCGCCCAACAATCCTTCGACCTGGATCCACTGCAAGCCGGGGGTTGGATCGCGCAGCCAGCGGCAGAGTTCGTCTCGACTCCGGACGATGGCAACAAAAGGTTGATCACCTTCTCGCTCGCCCAACACAGACGGCAGCAGCTGGAGAAGCTGATAATTTTCCTGGGACACGCAAATAAACCGGTAGCCTCAATTACCACCGGTTGATCCAGCGGCCGCGACTGGGACCCCACCGGTTGATCCAGCGGCCGCGACGAGGACCCCACCGGTTGATCCAGCCTCCGCGACGAGGACCCCATCGGTTAATCCAAATGCCGGCGTTGGCCCTCGGCGCAAATGCAATCCAGGCGCCCCCGAACACCACCGCCGCAATCGCCGCACCGGACCATTTTCCCATGGCCCGGAGAAACCGGCGCTTGTCCGACAACCCCTTTTCCTCCTCGGATCCTTCCGTCTCAAAAGATGGTTCACTATTCATTTTCGGGTGCCAGTATCGAAAAATGCATCGCGACGATGGCCCACTTCCCGCTATCTTTGGCGACCGTCAGCAACACGTTGAGGGGGAATGCGAACTCATTTCCATCCTTTTTCCCGGTGACATTTCCGGAAGTCGCCATCCAACCCGTTTCCGAGCTGACTCCGCCAATGTCGAATTCGTAGTCAAAACTCTGTTCTCCTTTATCGAATGTCTCAAAAAAGTGCTCATGAGCTCCTTTGATTTCTTCCGGGCCCGACCAGATTTCGCCCGGACCGGTGCCTAGAATCGTGGCTTGTGCTGCTATGCAAGCCATGACCCCGTCGAGGTCGTGGTTGGTAAATGCTTTATCATACGCCTCAAGAAGGGTGCGAATTGGCTCCAACTCGGGATTCCCGGCATCGGAGGACTGCGCAATCGCAGAGGATGGTGCAGCGATTGCGGCGGCGACGCCTGTTACGCCCGTTAAAATGGCTTCTCTTCGGTTCATAGGTTAAGACTGACTTGATATCGAAATCGCACTCGCGTAGCAAGGATATAATTCCATTCGCCGTCCGACGACCGATGGGTCGTCATTCATTGGTATCTGCCTCTTCTGTCGACATTGCCAGGATCCCTGGATACCGTCAGCGATGGAACCGAGAAAACACTAAAAGAGTCAGCTTTTGTGGAGCACTTCCAATCCCCTTATAATGAAGGCTTAATTCGGAATAAGCAGAACGATGCGGCATAGAAGCAAGGAGTAATAAATGGATGCCCGTATGTATATGGATGAGGCATTTGACCTTTCCTGCGTCTCGACCGGCCATTTGCCGGCGGCGGAGCTGGTGAAGACCTTGTTGAGAGAGGGGCATGAGCGGTTCAAATTGGTCAACGAGGGAAAGGTTGCAGACTACATCCCCGCTTTGGCGAAGACTCCTCGTGAGCTTTTCGGCCTGTGCGTAGCAGGCGTTAACGGTGCGGTCCATGCCGTCGGGGACATGGAATATGAGTTCTCGATCCAGAGCGTCTCGAAGCGTTTTG
>CAZMNG010000766.1:0-2905 GCA_964567505.1 uncultured Chthoniobacterales bacterium | reverse complement strand
AGCGTCGGAATCGCTATGCGGGCTGCTCTGGACGAATTCATTGCCCGGCATTCAGAAGAATTTATCTCGACCGAGTAGCCGGAACAATCTTGTTTTGCTCGCGGGAGCCGAGATCAGTGCGTGGACGGCCGAGTTCAACTCCTACCGGATTGACCAGCGCCCGGCTTTTGTGCTGCGGAGCGCCATCGGGGACACCGCCATTCTAAGCGGTCTGTATCGTCCGGAGCCACTCACTGCAGCGATTGACGCGATGATCGCCGATGAGGATGCGTACACGCGTTTCGCAGCGACGCATGGTCCAATTCCGGCACTTTGAGCCGTCCCGCGCGGACACCCAAAGCGGCCCCGGGTTCGAAGTTCTGGTCCTCCCAAAAACCCCTTGCGCGACGGAGAACACTAAAGGATAGTCTTCGGCTCTAAACGGAGATCATTTTTAGAAAACACGGCACCTGCCATAGAACGATATATGTCTTCAATGGAATTAATGACGGAACTCCTGGACGCGGGAGTTCATTTTGGACACCAGACGAAGCGATGGAACCCGAAGATGAAACCGTTCATCTTCGAAAAGCGGAATTCGATCTACATCATCAACCTTTCCGAAACGGTCAAACAGCTTCAGGTGGCAACCGATTTCCTGGCGAACGTTGCAAGACAAAATGGCACAGTGCTCTTCATCGGGTGCAAAAAGCAAGCTCAGGAAGCCGTTAAAGAAGCAGCGCTTGCCTGCGGACAATTTTACGTCAACCAGCGCTGGCTCGGCGGGACGCTGACCAACCTGACGACAATCCGGAAAAGCGTCGGTCGGTTGACTTATCTCGAGCAGATTGAGCAATCCCCGGAGTACTCCAAGATGGGGAAACAGGAACTTTCAGCTCTCCGAAGGGAAGCGGAAAAGCTACGGCGCAACCTGGAGGGTATCCGGAATATGCACCGGCTTCCGGACGCGATGGTGATCATTGACACTTCAAGAGAATCGATTGCGGTCGCCGAAGCACAGCGCCTGAAAATTCCCACCGTTGCGATCGTCGACACGAATGCCGATCCGGACCAGGTGAGCTATCCGATTGCCGGAAACGACGACGCGATTCGTGCGATTCGAGTGATTCTCCAGAAGTTAGTCGACGCGATCTACACGGCCGCGCACGAAGCGAACAAAGACGATACCGCGAACCTGGCGGCTGTGGCAGAATAACGTTCCGGGTTGCCTTGGCTTTCACGACTTGATCTTAGGCCCGGCGTGTCTCCTGGTGAACCGGATCACGCTGCTGATCTCACAATGATAGACTGTATTTGTTATGGCTGAAGTTAATCCCGCCCTCGTCAAGCAATTGCGTGACAAGACCAATGCAGGCATGATGGACTGCAAAAAAGCCTTGGTCGAAGCCGACGGTAACCTGGGCAAGGCCGAAGAAATTCTGCGAAAAAAAGGAATCGCGAGCGCATCGAAGAAAGCGTCTCGGTCCGCAAAGGAAGGCATTGTCGCTTCATACATTCACCTGCAGGGAAAGGTCGGAGTGCTCATCGAAGTAAACTGCGAAACCGATTTCGTTGCGAAGAACGAAAACTTCCGTGAGTTCGTCAAGGATATCACGCTCCATATTGCGGCGGCCCACCCGACGTTTGTCAGCCGGGTGCAAGTTCCACCGGATGCTCTTCACAAAGAGCGCGAAATCTATCGTGCGCAGGTGACCGGCAAACCGGCCAACGTTATCGAAAAGATCGTCGACGGAAAAGTTGAAAAGTTTTTCAGCAACGTCTGTTTGATGGACCAGGCTTTTATCAAGAATCCGGACCAGACGATCAAGGATCTGGTCGCGCTGAAGATTGCTGAGCTTGGGGAGAACATCGTTATCCGACGATTCGCCCGGTATGCGGTCGGAGAAGATTTGGGCTCCGAATGGTAGGAGGGCCGTCAAGTTTCGGGTTCGAGGTTCCGGGTTCGGAGGTTCGAGGCGGAATGGAATCGGGTCGCTGACAAATCCTGATGGGATTTCTTGAGCGGTGCAGGCTGACGCATCCTTGAACTGTGGGCTCATTTTGTTTATAGCTCCTGCGCATGAGGCGTATCGGGTTCGCAATCGTCTTTCTGGCGCTTGCGTTTCTGCTTTCCAGCTGCGTAACGAAAGATACCGAACATCGGATTGTGGTCAGCGTTGCCGATCAAAGCCTGGAGCTGTACCGCAACCAGAAGCTCGTCAGCCGATATCCGATTTCAACCTCTCGCTTTGGGTTGGGTGATCGACCCGGGAGCCTGGCGACCCCGCTTGGACGGATGGAAGTGGCGCGATTGATCGGCTCTGGGGCTCCGCTTGGGGCTGTGTTCAAGAATCGGCGGCAGACCGGCGAAATTCTTCGTCCTGATGCACCTGGACGCGACCCGATCGTTACGCGAATCATCTGGCTCAGAGGGCTCCAATCGCAGAACCGGAACGCGTTTGCGCGCTGTATATACATTCACGGCACACCCGAAGAACGGAACATCGGGCACCCTGCAAGTTACGGGTGTGTCCGTATGAAATCGAACGATATTGTGTCTCTCTTTGGGTCGATCGGGGTCGGCGCAAGGGTTGAAATTTTATCAGGCCCATTGCCCGACGCGCAACAGAGGCCATCCCAGCCACCGGTAAATCCAGCTATCAATCGCGACACCGCCGGTTCTCCGGGCCCGACACCGTCTCAACAACACGCACCCGCTACTGCATCCGCTTCACCACCCGTGGCTGCAACGGTTGCCCCGGTGGCGACGCGGTAAGTTCAATCCAATAACCTCAAATCCAACTCTGTATGACTGAGGTTCAAGATCGCGCAATTTCGCGAGGATCTTTGACCTGTCCCTGTAGCCCATGATCCTCCTGCTCCTCCGCGTCCTCACCCCAGCGCCAGCTGTTTGCATTTGTCCAGG
>CAZMNG010000765.1:0-2915 GCA_964567505.1 uncultured Chthoniobacterales bacterium | reverse complement strand
ATTGCCTACCTCGAGGCTCCCTACAAGCCTCACCCCGTTCTCGGTCACTGAGCAACACCCTAAATCTCACCGATCCTCACGCAGGCCGCGAACCGCTGGGATTCTTTCTCCTCGAGCTCAGGCCGCGCTAACTTGCACGCTTCTTTCGTAAACGAACAGCGAGGATGAAACGCGCAACCGTTCGGCGGGTTTATCGGAGACGGGGGATCTCCCTCCAGAATGACCCGCCGCCGGGTCCGCTCGATTTGCGGGTCAGGGACCGGAACAGCCGATACGAGCGCCCGCGTGTACGGGTGCAGCGGCTTCTCCACCACATCGGCAGCCGGGCCTAACTCAACGATTCGGCCCAGGTACATCACGGCAATTCGATCAGAGATATATTTCACAACCGAAATATCGTGCGAAATAAAAATCATCGTGAGCCCGAGTTCACGGCATAGCTTCAATATCAAATTCAAAATCTGAGACTGGATCGAAACATCCAGAGCCGAGACCGGTTCGTCCGCAATGACGAGCTTCGGTTCTGGGGCCAGGGCGCGTGCGATGGCGATCCGTTGTCGCTGCCCGCCGGAAAACTCGTGCGGGTACCGCCGCATCTGGTTGGGTGCGAGCCCGACTGTCGCCATCAGCTGCGCGATCTTCGCCAGCAGAGTGTTGCCGCTGATTCTTTTCCGGGTCCGGATCGCTTCCGCAAGTGTATCGTAGACCGTCATCCGTGGATTGAGCGAAGCGTAGGGATCCTGAAAAATCATCTGAAAATTCACCCGTTCCGCGCGGACCTCGTTGCCACTGATCTTCGAGAGGTCGCGCCCTTCCAGCACGACCGTACCATCGGTGATCGGAACCAGCTGCATGATGGTACGCGCCAGCGTTGATTTGCCGCAGCCGGATTCACCCACAAGCCCCAAAATCTCGCCGGCTTCGAGCGTGAGGTTGACGCCGTCCACCGCCTTGACCGATCCGGTCTGACGCCGGAAAAAGATACCCTTGTAAACAGGGAAATGCTTTTTTAGATTGTCGATCTCCAGAAAAGCACTCATACGGCCGGAACAACACTTTTGAATCGCAGACTCGAAATCTCACCTCTCTGGAATCGTGTACAGGAGGTCTTGTGGCCCTGAGCAACATCGACCAGGCCCGTGCCCTGTTCCTTGCATCGATTGATTGCGTGTGCGCAACGCGCAGCAAACGAGCATCCGGGAAACTCGACCGTCAGGTCGGGCGGCAGCCCGGGAATCGTAAACAGTCGTTCTCCCTTCCGGTGCAGTGCGGGAATCGACTGTTGAAGCGCTGCGGTGTAGGGATGCGATGGCTGCGCGAAAATCTCGTCAGTCGCGGCTGATTCAACGATCCGCCCGGCGTACATGACGTTCACATCCTTGCAAAACGATGCCACGACACCCAGATCGTGCGTGACAAAGATCACGGCGGTCCCCAGATCTTTCTGCCGTTGCTTGATCAGCTCAAGAATTTGCGCCTGCACTGTGACGTCCAGAGCCGTTGTCGGTTCATCCGCAATCAGAATCTCCGGCCGGCTGATGAGCGCCATCGCGATCATCACTCGTTGTCGCATACCACCCGAAAACTGGTGTGGGTAAAGATTGATCCGACTCGCGGCATCCTGAATGCCTACCTCGTCGAGACTCGCAATTGCCCGTTTCAGAGCTTGCGGATGACTCATTTTCTCATGGACCTTCAACGGCTCCACAAGTTGATCCGAGATCCGCATGTACGGGTTGAGCGATGTCATCGGGTCCTGAAAAATCATCGAGATCCGCTTCCCTCGAATCTGGCGTAGCTGCTCTTGTGAGCAATTGAGCAGGTCGACTCCGTCGAAGTTCGCGTGCCCGGAAACAATCTTTCCGGGCGGCTTTGGAATTAAACCAAGGATGGAGTAACAGGTAACCGACTTTCCGGACCCCGACTCGCCCACGATACCCATCGTCTCTCCCTGATCCAGCGAAAAGGAGACATCGTTCACTGCGCGGACAATGCCGCCGCGCGTATAGAAGTAAGTCCGTAGATTTTCGACTTCGAGCAGCGCCATAGCGGATCATTCCTTAGATGATTTTGGATCGAGCGCATCTCGAAGTCCGTCTCCGAGAAAATTCAACGAGAAGAGTGTGAGTGAGAAAAATACAGCCGGGAATACAAGCAACCAAATCGAGCTCTCCATTGTTCGAGCCCCCTCTTCGATCAAAACTCCCCAGGAGCTCAGCGGCGGTTGGACGCCCAGCCCGATAAAGCTGAGTACCGACTCCAGCAGCATCACATCCGGGAACGTGAGCGTCGAATAAACGATGATCGGACCGAGCACGTTCGGGATCAGATGCCGGAGCAATATCCGATGGCTCGGGAGCCCCAGAGAAACTGCCGCTTCAATAAACTCCTGATTCTTGAGCGAGATGATCTGGCCGCGAACAATACGGGCCATCGTCAGCCACTCGACACATCCGATCGCAACGAATAGCAGGATGAAATTTCGGCCGAACATCACCATCAGCAGAATCACGATGACCGCGAAGGGCAAGGCGTAGAGTATGTCGACCGTGCGCATCATGGCGGTGTCGGTCTTTCCGCCGACAAAACCCGCCACCGCACCCCATAAAACCCCGATCACGACCGAAACAAGCGTCGCAGAAAATCCGACAGCGAGCGAAATCCGCCCGCCAATTAAAATCCGGGTGAGCAAATCGCGCCCGAGCGGGTCGGTACCAAACAGATGCCGTTGATTGGTTTCCTGATAGGAAACATTGTCTTTCCTGTAGACCGCTCCACCGGCAATCTTTTGCGCGATCCGTTGGCGCTCCGCTTTCGGCTCGTCCAGGAATTCATCCTCAAGATTGGAAAACGCGATGAAGCTCTTACGTACCTCGCCATTTTTATGCAACTCGGAACGGATAAAGATCGGCTCG
>CAZMNG010000764.1:0-2918 GCA_964567505.1 uncultured Chthoniobacterales bacterium | reverse complement strand
CCGCGACGCACAGCAAAACGTCGCAGGATTCAGCGAGCATTTCTGCATACTCGACGCAATAATCAAACGAAGCCGTGGCGATCAAGGCTACCCGCATGCCGCACCCCTCCAATGCCCGCCGAGGCCGGCCCGGCCCGCGCGCCTTTGACTGCGAGGATTTGCGCTAATTGCTATCCCCGCTCTTCGAGCGTGAACGGGCTTCACCTTCCGTCGCTGCTCACGATTATGTCCCGTGTAATGGCACCGGAACACGGAAAATGCTCTTGGCTTCCGGCTTATTCAGCGGTGTTTTCAGGTCGCCACAGTGGGCGGCATAACGATGGGATCGTGGCTCAAAGGCGCGATTGTTTCCAGCGTCTTGAATCGGGCGCACTGGATGTCCCGGTTAATGGCACGGACCACCCCCGCTTCAGTGGCGGAGAATGCTTGTCGCTGCAAGCGGAGAGGTAATTGGTCACTCCACTAATTGAATGTTATATTGAGTTCGGGTATGACGCTATGGTGGTGCATACGAGCGTCGCCATTCACTTCAGATTGTAGGTGAAGGCGGCATACAAGGCCCTTGAAGTGCAGCTTTGCTCGCGCCATCGAGAACCGTGGCGGCGACCCAGACAACCGATGTCAGCTCCCTTCCATGTCTTGTTCGGTTGGATCTTCGAATTGCCTCTCTGAGAACGCAAATGTTTGATACGCCTGGGTCATTTATAGTATTCATTAGAATACATTCTGTCACTGCTTCGGTGATTGCTTCACAGTGAGAACTCCGTATGCATAACCTATCGCCGGCACACGTGGCAAAGACGTGGCGTGATTATCTCTCCAAATATCTTCCCATAATTTTTATTTTGGTGATTTTCGCTGGGTTAGTCGTGCCCGCTACGTTCCGAGACTATTACGATACACAGCAGGGACATGACATGCAGGAGCACCACCTCCCGCAGGTGAATACCTTTATCGCGAGGCCGTTTTCAATTTTCGACTACCCCGCTAATGCCGCGTCGACACCAGGCCATCATATTGCTCTAGCATGGATCGCACGCATCCTCGGATACTCATCTATTGCCGACACCACATATCCTATACGCTTGATCAATGCCCTTTTTGGAGTCGCCGTTCTAATTGTCGCTTGGATCACATTTTATTCCAGGGCCAGCACCAGCTGGAAGGCGTCCATTCTTACTGTACCGCTTGCCTTCTCTAGCTATGTGCTCTTTGCAGCAATATGGATCAATACCGATGACGGCGCGCTGCTCTGGTACGAGTTGGTGGTGGCCATTGCCGCGAGCAACATTACGCTTCCTCTTGCAGCTGTGTTGCTGTGCTCGGCTTTGGTGATGTGGCGTCAGATTTATTTGCCAGTCACAGGTATATTTGTTCTCTCATGGTTGGCGAAAAAGCGGACGCTGCGCTCGCTCCCTGTTCCGGTGTTGGCAACCGTGGCTCCCGCAGCGATTGTCGGCATCTATTATTGGTACTGGAAAGGACTTGTGCCGCCGAACTTCAAAAGTTTTAATGACGTCCGCTTTCAATTTGCAACCCCACTTTCAGCTCTAGCACTGATTGGACTGGTTCTGCCGTTTTATTTCGGCTACCTCTATTGGCCAATTAGCAAACTGCTTAGACTGCGTCCCCGTGCCGTGCTGTGTATTACCATGGGTGTTGCGGCGGCATGGTGTCTTGGCCCAACAGACCATAGTGTGGAGTGGGGCCGTTGGGGCGGCGTGGTATGGACGCTCGCGCTGCATGCTCCTTCTTTTGGAGCACACTCGTTCGCTGTATTGTGTCTCGCCATCGTTGGAGCGATAATTCTCGTTAGTATGATTGCCGAGACCTGGCCCTGGGGCAAATACTCTGCAGGAACAATCTGTCTTGTGTTGTATTTGGTTGGCTATTCTCTACAAATGGAAGCATTCCAGCGCTATATAGAACCGCAAATATTGTTCACTTATGGCTTTTGGGCCTCTGCCGAGAAAAACGAGTCGAGGCGCGCCTGGCTTGGCCCGTTGTTCCTGGCCATAATGCTTATGACGTTGGCGGCTTTTCGGGCTTATGGTTTGTCTAGTCAGATCTTCAGCAGTTTGATGATGGGTTCAGGGATCGACATGACAATGGTTATGATGCCCTTCCAAATCGGTTTGACTTAAATGATCACTCGGAACCGAACAGTCCCCGCGTTGAAAATTGCTTGAGCCACATTGTCCAGCTCTGCACTAAGGAGCCCTTCGTTCCGAAGTCAGTAAGCGGCCCTCCTTTTTTCATGTTGACCTTGCCCCCAAGTTTTATCCATTCGATGAGTTCGCTTCTGGCGTTTGGATTGCCCTCTCGGACGGTGTGGGCGACGGGAGCTGGCGCGGAGCCCTTGGCGTAGCGTAGCGCCAGATCCCGTCGCGGATGGAAGGAGAAGGCGAACTCGGAAGGTGTCTTCCATCCGAGTCGAGAGTGCGGGCGCGAACCATTGTAATCCGCCCGCCAACATCCAAGAGCTACGCGAGCCTATGCCAGCGAGGTGAACAGTGTCTCATTCAGAAGCTCATCCCGTAGGCGGCCGTTGAAGCTCTCGATGAAGGCGTTCTGCATCGGCTTGCCCGGCGCGATGTAGTGCCATGTGACACGGCTCTGATCGGCCCATGCCAGGATGGCGTTGCTTGTGAGTTCGCTGCCATTGTCGCTGACAATCATCTTCGGCCTGCCGCGCTCGCTAATGAGGCGATCCAGTTCCCGCACTACGCGGAACCCCGAGAGTGAGGTGTCGGCCACCAGTGCCAGAGATTCACGAGTGCAATCATCGACGATCGTGAGAATGCGGAAGCGGCGTCCGTCGGTGAGTTGGTCAGAGACGAAGTCGAGGCTCCAACGCTCATTGGGCGCCAACGGGATCATCATCGGCGCTCTGGTGCCTATGCTCTATGAAAGGGGCG
>CAZMNG010000763.1:0-2920 GCA_964567505.1 uncultured Chthoniobacterales bacterium | reverse complement strand
TCTCTATGCAGCGGGTGCTCTGCCGGCCGTATACCACCCGTTTCTTGGCGGAACGAACCGGTACGCGTTTGATGGCAGATGCTGCCGGTTTCTGAACATCGATTACGTCGCACTGGTGGCCGAGGCCAAAAAGGGTGGATCGGACGAGGCACTTTTCGAGTGGGCCTGCGCTCACGGACGAATCCCGTCTGAGACGGAGATGGAGATCTGGAACGGCTTTATGGAAAAGCGCGGCTGGCGGGATAAGACATCAAAAGCACTCCAGAAAGAGGTGAAGGAGTCTGCAATCACCGACCGTGTTGTCGCCACGTTCTTCGATCTGCATGATGCCGAGGAGAGCCGCCCGCCGCGCTTTCCGGATGAACCGCCGCCCACCGCTATTCCGCCGGCACCCGATCGGGTTACCCGGATCCCTGGACTGCGCAGCCCCTGGGAAACGATCGGAGGGGTGTACCATTTTGGTCGGATGTTAGATAAAATCCGGTTGTTTCATCACGGTACGCTTCCGCAGTTGTGGGCTGCCGCAAAGGGTTCCGTGACCGGATTCGACGGTACCTGTTGCCGCTTTCTGCATATCGACTTTGCCGCGTTGGAAGAAGAGACTCTGAAAGGGCAACGGGATGATGCTCTGTTCGAATGGGCGATCACAGTTGGGCGCAAGCCGAACGAGGAAGAAATCGAAATCTGGAACGCGTATCTTTCGAAGCGCTGCTGGCGCGATAAATACACGCATCGACTTCATGCCCGCCTGGAGGAACTTGGAATGCCCGTCGGGTCGGTCTACACCATGTTCGACCTGATCGACCTGGACGAAGGCCGTTCGTACAGGGCGTAACTGCGCTCGGTTTGAGTCAACGGGATAACACCTCCGTCGCAATTTCAAACGAACGTAACCGCGCGCGGTGATCATAAAAATGTCCCGCCAACATGATTTCGTCTGCGCCTGTTTCTCTGATGAACGCCCGGAGCGCGCCTTCCACCACTTCCGGCGAACCAACTGCGGAACAGGAGAGCGCATGGTTGACGTGTGCGATCTCAAACGGCGTTGCATAACTCGCGATGTCGTCGATCGGGGGCGGAACCCGGGTCGGTCTGCCTCGGCGAAGATTGACAAATGACTGTTGAGCGGACGTGAACAGCCGATGCGCTTCCTGGTCGGTCTCAGCCGCAAATACATTCGCAGCAACCATTGTGTAGGCCCGCTCCAGGTAAGGCGAGGGTTTGAATCGCTCGCGATACGCTGCGAGCGCCTGCATCAAATCGTCCGGGGCAAAGTGCGACGCGAAGGCAAACGGCAATCCGAGTTGTGCCGCCAGCTGCGCGCTGAACAGACTCGAACCGAGCAACCAGATTGGCACACCGTTGCCGCCTCCCGGAAGCGCCCGGATCCGCTGTTCGTCAACGGACGGTTCGGTGTAGATCAGGAGTTCCTGCACATCCCGCGGAAATGAGTCGGCGCTTGCATTCGGGTCGCGGCGAAGCGCTCTGGCCGTGGCCATGTCCGTGCCGGGCGCACGGCCGAGTCCGAGATCGATGCGGTCCGGGTAAAGCGCTGCCAACGTGCAGAATTGCTCGGCAATGACCAGTGGAGAGTGATTCGGAAGCATAATGCCACCGGATCCGACGCGGATCGTCTTTGTCCCATTGGCGATGTAACCGATCACGACGGCCGTCGCCGCACTCGCGATTCCCGGCATATTGTGGTGCTCGGCCAGCCAATAGCGCCTGTACCCCCAGCGTTCCGCGTGCCGCGCGAGATCGAGCGAGTTATGCAACGCGTCAGCGGCGTTTTTGCCCTCTGCGACCGGCGACAAGTCGAGCACCGAAAACGGAATCATCGATTACTCCGTAGAGTACAATCCACCGAACGCAAGAGAGGAACGGGCTCCGGCTTCTCTTTTTAGCGGCAGACGCCGTGGCAGGTTTGAGTTGTTCAACTGGTTGGCAACCCGCTCGGCAAAATTTGCCATCGAGTTTACGGCAAGGATTTCCTCATCCTTCCTCCGAGAAATCCCCTGATCATGCAATATTGGGATTGAATTTTCCCGGAGCCGGGAAAACGCATGCTCTGTTAATGATTTCCGTCAAGAGGAACAGAATCATATCTCTCTCGTGCATACGCGGTTACGATTAATTCAAAATTGTTGGCATCGAGCGTGCTCTGCCTCTTAATCGTGAAAGAGGTGGAAGCAGGTTTCCTGATGCTGATGGTCTGCGGGGCGTTGTATCTCCAAAGCGATCCGATGATCTGGAACAACCTGGTTCGCTTTGTGGAACGGATCGGTGGCTGATTGGAGCGAACGTCGTGATGACCCGGATCGAACAAACCTCAAAGGATCTTGCGGACGCGCCGTCGGTGATGTGGCCGCGCCGTCGGGTTCGTTAAAACGAAAACAAGGATTTACGGAAAGCCCACTACTCATATGATGACGATCGAGCAAAAGCCCGCCCAATGGATTGACTCGCTGTTTCAGGGTCAGGTTCCTGCTGTTAAGCCGAAAAAATCAAACAAGGTCGCGCGTTCCCGGCGCCGAACCGTTCGACACGATCGACCCCTGAATGTCCTCGGATGCCTGGCTCTTGTCCACGCTCTGCGGACTGCTGAGGCAGCCAGCAAGAGGTAAATCGACCTGCTCGGCCGCTGAAAATCTTGCGGCCTCATTCTAGCTAGCCCGCATTTCTCACGGGCCGTGAGAAATGCGGGTTAGTGTCCTGTCGAAAAATTCGGGTTCGATAGTGAATAATAAAATATCTTGTAATTTGGTCTTCCTGTCTCGACCCTGATCTAAGCCGAGAACCATTCAATCGTCCCGCTGGGACGGAGCTATTTTTCTCATGACTCCAGGCACTTCGTGCCTGGCTACGATCAGCCTGTCCCTCCGGGACAAAAGCCATTCACCCCGCGAGCGCCTCACGTTAA
>CAZMNG010000762.1:0-2922 GCA_964567505.1 uncultured Chthoniobacterales bacterium | reverse complement strand
ATGGATGCAAGCGAATACAACCGCGGCACTGGTAAAATCAAGGTGCGCGCCAAGATTGAAAAGCGGGATAACTCGAAGCTTGTCATTCGAGAGATCCCATTCAGCACAACGACTGAATCTGTTATCGCCTCGATCGAAGAGGCCGCGCGGAAACGTCGAATAAAAATCCGGTCGATCAACGATTTCACGGCCGCGCAAGTGGAAATATTGATCACGCTCTCGCCTGGGGAAGACACGGATAAAGCAATCATCGCACTGTACCATTTTACCCAGTGCGAAGTGACTCTTCACTCCAACATCGTCGTGATCAAAGGCGAGCACCCGATACAAATGGATGTCGACGAGATCATTCGATTCAATACCGACCGGCTGACCTCGCTTTTGAAGCAGGAACTCGAAATCCGCCGAGGCGAACTCCAGGACGAGTTGCATTGGAAATCGTTGATCCAGCTCTTTATCGAGAACCGCATCTACAAACGAATTGAAGAGTGTGAAACGTACGAGGATGTGCAGCAGGCTGTCTTGAAAGGACTTCTACCGTTTCGAAATCAGCTGACGCGCGATATCACGCTGCATGATGTGGAGATGCTATTGAACCTGCAGATCAAGCGGATCTCCAGGTTTGATCTAAACAAGAACGAAGAGGAAAAGTTAAAAATCCGGCTCGCTCTCAAAGAAGTCGAAAAGCATCTGAAAACGCTCACCGACTATGCGATCGGCTATTTGCGACGTCTGGTTGGCACCTACAGCAAGCAGTACAAACGGAAGACGCAGCTTACAACCGCCGAAGAGATCGATGTCCGCGAACTGACTGCGAACGAACTGGCCATCGCATACGACCGGGAGCGAGGATTTCTCGGACACGAAGTGAAGGCCGATGCCGCCTTTCGCTGTTCGCCTCTCGACCGATTGCTGCTTGTCTGGGACACAGGCCGCTACCAAATGGTTCCGCCATCGGACAAACTGTTCGTTGACAAGAATCTCATCTACTTCGGCATATTCAATCGGGACAAAGTATTTACGCTTGTCTACAACACCGCGAAGGCAACGTTTCTGAAGCGATTTGCTTTCGGGGGCGCAGTCATGAACCGGGACTACAATTGCGCCCAGGAGGATGCGAAGATCAAATATCTGACCGATCGCCCGATCAGCGAAATTCGCTTGCGATACCGGCATACCAAAGGCTCGCGAATCGATGAACAGTCGTTTCAGGCTGCCGATTTTCCGTTGCGCGGGCCAAAGACAAGAGGCAACCAGGTAACCCGCCGCACGGTAACAAGTGTGACTGCGAAATAAGATGCGTCCTCGAGGCGCCTCAGTAGCCCGCAAAAGCCAGCCCGAATACAACGGCGGCAGCAAACAGACAGTAGTAGCCAAAAAATTTCCAACGCCCGGACTCCAGCCAGCGCGACAACAACCGGAGCGCAAGCAATCCCGCAACGAAGCTGCAAACCAGTCCGAACAATCCGGGGACCGCGAGACCGGCCAGGTGCGAGGACTGCGTCACCTCGGCATGCGCCTTGATGAGGCGGAGCGCCTCTCTGCCAATCACTGGCGGCGTTAGCACCACGGCCAGAGCAAAACTGAATTCCTCCATGCGATGTTGCCCTACGCCCAGCAGCAAACCGGTCGAGATCGTTGCACCCGAACGCGAGAAACCACGAAACGGCAAACAGAGACCTTGGACGACTCCGATCCAGGCGGCCCGTGAAGCGTCCACTTCGCCGCCCCGTCTATTTCGTTCTTTGCGAAGGCCGGAATAGATAATCAATACACCCGCTGCGATAAGCGCCACTCCGATCAATGGGAGTTGTGAAAACAGGGTTTCAACTTCTCCTTTCTCCGCGCCTCTCAGAAAGATTTTCTCGATCAGTCATATAAGCGCCAAACCGATGATGCCCGTCATCACCGTCGCAACGACCACGTTGATGGCTACACGTTGAAATACGGCAACGCTCGAAAAGTAGTGATCTTTCCAGGCCCTCCAGAAGTAGACGATCACGGCAAACATTGTCCCCGTGTGCAGCATCACGAGCAGAAACGTCATCTCTGGACTCGACGGGTCCAGGCCCATTAACTTCTCCGCAATGATTACGTGAGCCGAGCTCGAAACCGGCAGAAGCTCTGCCGCCCCTTGGACCAGTCCAAGTATCAGTATTTGAAGGAAATTCACGCTTTTCCGTTTCTGTCAGATTGTTGAATTGGCATACGCGGTGTGAAAGCTCGCTGGTTGCCGGATGCGAACGCAATGCGTTTGGATTGCCGAAGCGCAAATTCGCTTCCCGGTTCGGTTCTGCTCATAACCGGCGTACCTTTAGGTACCGGAATCGAAAACGCAAGCAGAACGCTTTGGGTTGGCTACGCAGCATTTTCGCGACGAATCGAAATCGTTCCTGCGCGACCAGGCTATCCTGTCGCCTGGGTACGCAGCCACTGGCGCTGGAACGGCTATCGATGCGTTTGGATCTCAGGGCCATTACCGGCCGGTGTGAGTTTGACACCAGTTGACTAATCACCCGATCGATCGTCTGTTTTTGTGGTCTATGGATCCTAATGTCCGGAGATTCACGGGGTTCGCCGACGTCTACAACCAATACCGTCCGGAACTTCCTTCTGTTATCGGCGACATTCTATCGCAGCTGGCCGGTTCGCGACGTCCATTGCGCGTTGTGGATATCGCATCCGGGACGGGGCTTTCGACCCGGCTCTGGAAGGGGCGCGACGCAACCGTCATCGGCATTGAGCCATCGGCCGATATGCGCGCAATCGCCGAAGGGCTGCAAGCCGACGACCACGGCCAATACAATATCAATTTTCAGGACGGCGTGTCGACCGGGACGGGTCTTCCGGACGCGTTTGCCGACATCGTGACGATTTCGCAGGCGCTACACTGGATGGAACCCGCACCGACATTTTCCGAGG
>CAZMNG010000761.1:0-2931 GCA_964567505.1 uncultured Chthoniobacterales bacterium | reverse complement strand
AATGAAGTCTATTGCAGGGATGTAGTACGGTGGTGTCAGAATTTAATTAATCATTGCTATGCCCACAAGCCAACGAGTGGCACGACCAATCGTGGAAATGAAGGGAATCGTCAAAACGTTTGGCGGTATTCACGCCTTAAACGGTGTTGACCTGAACATTTATCCCGGGGAAGTCCATGTTATTATGGGTGAGAACGGTGCCGGGAAGTCTACCATGATGAAGATTTTATCCGGCATCTATCAACCGTCCGCCGGCGAGATCATCGTGGACGGGACCTCACACCCTCTCATCACTCCGAAACAGGCGGCTCAATACGGTATTTCCATCATTTATCAGGAGCTTAGCGTTATCAACGAGCTATCCGCTCTGGAGAATCTGTTCGTTGGTCGGATGCCGGTGCGAAAGATTCTCAGCCGCGGACAGGCGGAGCCGGCCTCTCGGGAGAGCAAAGCCTCTTCAATGGTGGAAAAGGTTGGCATCGTTGATTGGAAATTAATGGAACGCCAAGCAAGGGCGATGGCGGACAAGTTAGGCCTGACCATCGACCTCAAAAAGCCGGTCGGCGAACTGGCTATCGCTCATCGTCAGATGATCGAAATTGCGAAAGTTCTGATGCGTGAAACCCGCGTCCTGGTCATGGATGAACCGACGTCCTCTTTGACCGACGTGGAGATACAGCGTCTCTTTACGATTGTCCACCAACTGCGCAACGAAGGCACGGCCATCGTCTTCATCTCGCACAAGATGGGTGAAGTACGCGCCATCGGGGATCGCTACACTATATTAAAGGATGGCACCACTGTGGGCACCGGGATGATTGCTGGGGTTACAAATGACGAGCTCGTCCGGATGATGGTCGGCCGTGCCGTTAAGCAGTTCTTCCTCACTGAACACACTATCGACCGCGATCAGGCGCCCGTTCTGAGGGTCAGTAATGTTTCAAGCTACGACCGGAGACAAGTCGTCGATGTAAGTTTTAACGTTTATGCCAGTGAAGTCTTCGGTTTCGCCGGCCTGGTAGGATCCGGGCGCACAGAACTCATGAACTGCCTCTTTGGCACCATGGCTCGTGCCACTGGAACCATTGAACTAAATGGACACGATATCACCACTCGTGGACCGGTAGAGGCTGTGAAGAATGGCATGGCCTACATCACGGAAAATCGCCGACAGACGGGTTTCATGCCGAATTTTTCCATCAAAACGAACATCGCGGTCTCGCGAAGCGTCAAGATATCGGCGTTCCGTGGCACCTGGGGTCTCTTTAGAGAGCGCGAGGAGGCCGCCATCGCGGAGGCTCAGCGTAGGCTTTTACGAATCAAGTGCGCGTCCATTGAGCAGAACATCACCGAACTCTCGGGTGGCAATCAGCAGAAAGTGTTAGTCGGCAAATGGATGTGCACTGAGCCGGAGGTGTTTATTTTCGACGAACCTACGCGCGGGATCGACGTGGGAGCGAAATCCGAAATCTATAGGATTATGCGTGATCTATCCAACGAAGGAAAGGCGATCATCATGGTTTCTTCGGAACTTCCGGAGATTTTGGCCGTGTGCGACCGCCTCGCCGTGTTTCATTCCGGCAGCATTGCAGACGTCCTCGACGGAAAAACCGCCACCGAAGAGCAGATACTCCGTTTGGCAATCTCGGGAAAGGAGACTAAATGAATCGAAAACAGTTGGCCACATTCTGGGATCAATACGGAACTCTCTGCATTCTTGTCATCATTGTTATTTTCTTCAGCGCTCTCTCGCCCGCAGTCTTTACCAAGCCCGACAATATTGTCCAAATATGTGTTCAGAGTGCGATTACCATTCTTATCGCTCTCGGTGAGTTCTTCGCGATTCTCATCGCGGGCATAGACCTATCCGTGGGCTCGGTTCTCGCACTTACCGGGATGACGACTGCCAAATTAATGGTCGCTGGTGTCCATCCGGTGTTTGCGGTGCTACTTGGCGGCGTAATAGTCGGTCTCGCGCTTGGCGCTATCAATGGCGTATTGGTTAATTTCACTGGGCTGCACCCGTTTATTATCACGCTGGGAACTAACGCGATATTTCGGGGAGTGACTTTAATCATTTCGGGAGCGAATCCGGTATTCGGCTTTTCGTATGATTTTATCAACGCCCTCACGGGAAGTATCTTCTTTGTTCCGGCTCCGGTAACGCTTGCTCTTGCCGTAGCGCTCATCTTATGGTTCGTCACCGCAAAAACGCGCCTTGGCCGGAATATCTACGCGCTGGGAGGCAATCGTGACGCGGCCTATTTTTCCGGCATCGATGTTAAGTTGCACACTCTGATCGTTTTTATGATCTCGGGCGTCTGTGCCGGTCTCGCCGGCGTTCTCTCCACGGCGCGCCTGGGGGCGGCGGAGCCAGCAGCGGGACAGGGTTTCGAAACCTTTGCCATAGCGTCAGCTATCATCGGTGGTACGAGCTTTTTCGGAGGCAAAGGCCGCATTCCTTCGGTGGTGGTGGGTGGTCTGATTATCGGCACGATCAGCAATGGACTTAATATGCTCCAGATCCAGACATTTTATCAGCTCGTTGTGATGGGCAGTCTTATCATTGCAGCGGTCACGCTTGACCGATTAATCGGTAAAACGAGGTAATTGAAAGAAGCGGCAACGTATAGCGGAAATAGACGTTTAACTGGCCTTTACCTACTGCGGTTCGCAATCAGAAGGTCAATTTAGGCGTTTACCAGAACCTTGCATTCAGTGTGCTGAGATCGCCGTCGTCGGGGGGAACCAACGAACCTGGCTCATGGCCTGCGGTGGGCCGGGTTCCGTTGGACTCGGGCGGGCAATTCGGATCCGCGGTTGTCCGAGCGCTGGTTAGGACTAAATGACTATGGCACGAAAATTAAGGATGGGGATGGTAGGCGGTGGGCGCGACGCGTTTATCGGCAATGTGCATCGCTTTGCGGCCCG
>CAZMNG010000760.1:0-2931 GCA_964567505.1 uncultured Chthoniobacterales bacterium | reverse complement strand
ACCTTAACGATTTCCAGCTTCGCTCGTTAGATACTCAGAGTCGCGAGCTGAAGAAGAGCAGCGCCGAGGTTTTCGATAATATTCTCAGTGAATGGTTCGTCAGACACCCCGCGACCAGGAACGCAGAAGTCTTCTCGGCGGAAATTGCTCGAATCGCGCTGGATACGTTTATAACCTCCCATCACGCGGAGTTTCTACCGGTCGATTTTTCCAAGTAGCCCAAGGCTGGGGTAAGCAAAGCGTCCCGGTTTGCCTCCCTTGCCGACCCCATACAAACCGGACGGTTTGCTCACATTGTTACGTATGCAACACGTCCCGCTTTGCTTCCGTTCCGACTTATGCGAACCGAGACGCTTTGCCTACAATTTCTATCACGCTCTTCCGCGTTGTGCGCTCTGTTGGAGTAGATTTACAAAGGTGTCTGAGGAGATCACAGGCGCGAAAAAATTGTTGATCCGCCGGAGGGCCGCCGGTTCTTCCTCTGGTTTCTGGCAGTCGCAGGCGTCTCCGATGACGATAGGCAAATAGCCATTGTCGCGAGCCGCACGGGCATTGCCTTCTATGCACCAGTCAAGATGAATACCGGTCAGCACGATGACCTCAATCCGCTTCCTTGAGAGTTCAAGTGGCAGTTGCGTGCCTATAAAGGAACTCTGCAAAGCGAGTTCGTTGAATTGTAGATCACCCGGTCGCACCAGGGCTTGAAGCTCATCCACGAGCTCATTATCCGCTTTCTTCTGTTCGGGGGTAAAATTCAGGCCCTCGACCCACGTCTCATACTGTACCTTGTCGAAGACGGACTGTGGATAATGTTCCCGAAAGACTTCATAGCCGATCCAGCTGAAGGACTTGAAGTTCTTTGCGGTCCGCGCAGCATTCACAACTTTGATCGTTGCCGGAAGGCTCCCGCGTTCCCGATGTTTCTCGGAGCCTTGAGCGCCCCACGATTCATAGAGCGATTTATTCTGGCTGATAGAGACATAACCGGCTGGTCGCGTTAGAATTTCGGCCAGATCAAGTTTTTTCCACTGCGGCGCCAGTTCCGGAATAGCCCGCGCACCGCTGGGAGAACTCTCTGTCGTCGCGGCCCTACCAACTCCTAAACCGACTGCCGAAGCGGCAGCTATTCCCGCTGCCGTATTTTTTATAAATCGTCGACGCGACAAATCTGTCGCCGGTTGATTCTGCTCACTCATATCGGTCGATACTTTAGTTTATCGGGAGGTGCTGCCGCAGGACTACGAGTCGATTTGGCTCAATGCGACGCGCCTGCGAAAATCAGGCGAAGGCCGAAGCGCCGAGCCGATTGCAGCCCCGAAAGCTGTCGGGCCTGCATCGCCCACAAATTTCCCGAGATTTGTGAGCGATGCGAGCCCGGGACCCGAATCCAGCAGCAAGCATAAGTTTCTACTGAAACAATACCACATTAGTATTCTATCTGATCCTGTCAAGGAGACTTTCGCGTCCGGTCCTGCATAGAACCGATTACACAGCCGGGGACGCGGCTCGACTGAGCTCGCCGAAGTCCTGTGCCACCTTAGCGACTCGAATAAATTCTTCCGGGATGCCTATCCGGCAGATATGGTCCGTGGCCAAACAACTTTTCACGCAACGATCCGGGTCGATACTCTTTTTTGTAGACTCCTCGACGCTGCAGTTCGGGAACCAGGAGGCTGATGATGTCTTCGTAAGTTTCGGGCATGACCGCGTAGGCCAGGTTGAAACCATCGACATCCGTCTCTTCGATCCATTGTTGCAGCAGATCGGCTACCTGGCCCGGAGAGCCGGCCACTACGGGCCCGCGGCCGCCGAGTCCGACGAACTCGGCAATTTCCCGGATCTTCCAACGCCGGGTCGGGTCGCTGGTCGTGAACGATTCGAGCGCCGACTGGTTGGCATCGGTTTTTGCCGGGCGCAACTCCTCATCCAGGTCGAATTTGCCGAGGTCGACTCCGATCCAGCCAGACATCAGCGCTAACGCGCCTTTATAATCGATATAGGACCTGTATTCCTGCAGCTTTGCGAACGCTTCGCTTTGGGTGGGAGCGACTATAATCGTAAACATCGCGAATATGAGTATCTCTCCCCTGCCCAACTCCGCCGCTCGTTGCCTTAGATCCCGAACATAATTTCTCACTATGCCCGCTGACGGCCCCGATACGAACACGCATTCGGCATGCTTTGCGGCAAAATCTTTGCCGCGCCGGGACGCGCCGGCCTGATACAGCACCGGAGTACGTTGCAGAGAAGGTTCGCTCAAGTTAAAGCCGGGAACTCTGAAATAAGTTCCGGAGTGCTGAATGCCATGGACCTTGCCCGGATCCGCAAACAGGCCGCTTTTTCGATCCCGTCTGACTGCTTCCTGCTCCCAGCTCCGCTCCCAGAGTTTGTAACAGACCTCCATGTATTCTTCCGCTAATTCGTACCGATCGTCGTGTTGCGTCTGCTGGTCGAGACCAAAGTTCCGGGCAGCGCTATCCAGATATCCGGAGACGATGTTCCAGCCGAACCGGCCTTTTGTCAGGTGGTCCAATGTCGAGGCTCTCCGCGCAAACGAATAAGGATGCTCATAGGTCAGCGCGCAGGTGACCCCAAACCCCAGATGCTCTGTGACAGTGGCCATGCCGGAAACGAGCAGCAGCGGGTCGTTGACCGGGATCTGGACCCCGCTCTGAATGGCTGCATCGGCGCTGCCTTGATAAACGTCATAGGGGCCAAGCACATCCGCGAGAAACAGACCGTCAAATTTTCCTCGCTCTAACAATCGAGCCAGATCGGTCCAATAATTCAGGTCGACATATCTCTCGGAGCGATCTCTGGGGTGTCGCCAGAGTCCGGGCGCCATATGCCCCACACAATTCATCGCAAACGCGTTGAATCGAATTTCTTTGCTCATAGCCAGGCATGCCGCGGCGGAGCGATGTCGTTCAG
>CAZMNG010000759.1:0-2932 GCA_964567505.1 uncultured Chthoniobacterales bacterium | reverse complement strand
TCCTTCGGCGTCAATGACTCGGATTTTCAGAACGCGCTTGCCGAGAGTTTGCCCCCGCCACGTCCATTCCAGGAAAATCGAATATCCAATCGAGACAACAAAATAAGAGACCGTTCTAACCGCAAGTGCGGCATCTGGACTAATGATCGACGTGATCATCACGAACTGCCCGAGCAACTGCGAAATGACGCCGATCGCCGCTAAATCAACCGACAACGCCAGCAAACGCGTAACCGGTCCTGCCAGCCGTTGTGCAAAGCTGATACCTTCTGCGGTGCGGATTGTGAAGGTGTACCGGTGCATTTCTGGACTCAGAGACGCGACGGACGGGAGCTCAAGCGTTAATCGTCCGAGGCGCTGCTGCGCGAACCAGCCGCGGCCAGATAGATAACGAGCACCACAAATTCAGCCAGGCCGAACGCGATCTTAAATGAATAGGGAAGAATGGGTTCGTGGTATTGCGAGAAGAACGCTTCGACCAATCCAGCCCAGACCAGTAAAATTGCTGTGCCCGTGATGAGCGTGACGAGAGATCCCGCGATTGATCGAAGACGCTGACTTACGTCTTCACTTGAGTTCCATCCGATGAGCGCCTGGCCAAGGAGAAGTCCGGCTTGCCCGGCAATAAGAATCGCCGGGATCTCGATAACACCGTGGGGCAGTAGCCAGCCCATGAGAAAGACCGATTGCCCAGCCCGCACATAATCGCAAATGATCGCCCCAAGGATAATGCCATTATACAATAGCAGAATGACCGTTCCGATTCCCCAGGTTGCGCCGAGCGCCAAAGCCAGGATCGACACCCGGATATTATTTGTCATGAGCGCGGCTGAAAACTGGCCTCTTGAGTGAGCAAGAACAGGATTCACTTTGCTCTCCTCCTCCTTAACCCGCGCCGCCGGGTCTTGCAGCAGGCGCGGAAATGGCGCGATCGCGGCTTTTGCATCCGGATCGAATCCGACTGCAGCTCCACCAAATAATGCGCCCACGATCGTGAGCGCAACGGACGTAAGAAAAAAGTGAAAATGTCTGCGGAACGTCTGTGGGAAGGTCTGAGACAACCACGCTCTGACAGAGAGTTTTTCTTTGCGGGATCTGCCTTCGCGCAGCTCCGCATAGGCCCGCGCCAGCAGCGCTTCAAGAGAGTGCACAAGATTCGGCTCGGCAGCAAATGTGGAGATCTTGATCAAGCCGGCGCCGGTGCGTTCATACAGGTAATGCAATCGCTCAGCATTCTCGAGCGTAAGGCGGAAGAGGGGATCGTTCTCGATTTTGGAGAGCGTTTTGTCCAATTCTTCCCAAATTGCGCGCTCACCTTCGATGAACTGTTTCAAATCGACAATCATAGCAGTTGTCGCCTTTTCAAATTCATATAATCGCTGACGAGCTTAAGTCCGGCTTGCTGATTCGGCACGACGTGGAACTGGACCCCTTTTCGAGCTAGCACACGCTGAAGATTTTGCAGTTTTATCCAGTTCAGGTGTCCGCTCAGTCTGCGATAGATCTCGTCCACGTTGCCGACTCCGGTATGGTCGAATAACGGTTGAACACCGGCGGGCGCAATTGTCACAGCAAGGACGAGATGTTGTCTGCACAGCAGGTCGACCGCTCGGACGAAGTCTTCAGCGATGACCGGATCATCGAGCGATGTTAGAAACACAAACAGCGAGCGGCGTTTCAGCCGATTTTTCACCGTCGCCATGATCTCTGCAAAATCGGGCGATACGGTTTGCGAGAACAGCGAAACTGTCAGCTCGCGGCAGGCGCTGAAATGAGCAGGACCGGATCGCGCTTTGAGCAGATGGTTCACCCTGTCCGTAAAGCAGAGGAAGCCGAACCTGTCACCTTGGCGCTCCGCCGCGATGCAGAGCAGGAGCGCTGCGGAGATTGCCCGGTCCAGATGGGTCGTTGTTGCTGTTCTATCGTCACGCGCGAATGGTTCCAGTAACGGACGCGCACTGAGACGGGAGGCATCGATTGCGACGTAGATTTCCTGCGAACGTTCCAACTGGAAGACCTTTGTGACCGGAAATCGCCGTTTTGCGGTGGCTTTCCAGTGGATCGCATCGAAGCTGTCCCCTTCTTCGTACTCTCGAAGCTGCTCGAACTCCCGCCCTCTACCGATCTGGGGTCGTGCATGGGCGCCGATCGCGCCGCGACTCAAAAAATGTGCAACCTGTTTTCCTTCGAACCGCAGATTCGGGTAGATTCTGACGGCGCACTGAACGGTCCGGTGGTCTCGATACACCCAGAACCCGAGAAGAGAATGCCAATCGAAGTAGATGGAGCGTATCTGGAAAGAGCCGCGCGATCTTCCAATGAACGGCATGCGCAGGATGCGCTCCGATCTGTTCAGTTCGAGTGCGGTCTCAGTGTGTTCGGGTTCCAGTCCATCGGGAAATCCGACTCCAAGACGCATGGTCTCATTCGTCGGAGTGGCACCCTTGACTTGAATCTCCAGTTCTTCCCGCTCGGCGAGGGTTACTCTGAGAACTTCCGGCAGCACAAAATCGAGGTCTCGATAACGACCCAGACCGAGCGCCAGATCAAAAAGTGACGTGACCACTGCCAGACCGATCAGAAGCAACGAAGCCGGCAATAATCCGGGATTCAAACCGCTGGCTGTAGCCACCGGGACGGCTACGAAGAGCATGACGAGAACAAGACGGAGACGCGGCGCAATCATCGCGGAACTGGAACCTTTTCAAGGATTCGGCGAACGACGGAGTCGATCTCGGTTCCTTCAATCTCGAATTCCGGGCGCAGGACCAGACGATGTTCCAGCACCGGTTGCGCCAGTACGCGGAGGTCGTCTGGCGTCACAAAATCGCGACCGTTCAGTGCCGCGTGCGCCCGCCCGGCAAGTGGGTCTCCTGCTGATGACGCCTGAGATCGCGGCAGGACGCAACCATGACGGCTCGATCGACGCACC
>CAZMNG010000758.1:0-2937 GCA_964567505.1 uncultured Chthoniobacterales bacterium | reverse complement strand
AGCTCGTTGAAGGCGTCAGCGCGCCGGAAACGCTGGCGGCGCTCTCCGCCGGTACGGTGCCACCGGGCATGGCCATGTCGATCATCGACGGACAGTTCCTCATCGAACCGCCCGAGGCAGCGCTCGCCGCCGGCCGGCAGGCGATGGTCCCGGTCATCATCGGCGCAAACGATCGTGATCTCGCTCTCGGCACCGCCAACAGCAAGGACGAGCTGTTCGCAATCTTTGGCCCCGATGCAGAACGGGCCCGAAGTCTGTACGACCCGCGCGGTGACCAGACACTCGGGGAACTGAAGCAGCAGGTCTTTGCAGACAAGACGCTGGTAGAGCCCACGCGGCACTTCGCCGACGAGATGTCTCGCTCCGGCCAGCCGGTTTGGCTGTACCGTTTCGCTTATGTGTCTGAGGCGCAGCGCGGACAGCTAATGGGCGCGCTGCATGGTTTCGAGATTCCCTTCACCATAAACATCCCGGCCGCCCTAACCGGGAAAAAACGACACCGACCGACAAGGCGATGGGAGATCTCGCTAGCGCCTATTGGGTGCAGTTCGGGTTGACAGATGATCCCAATGGTAGTGTTGCAACTTTGAAATCGAAGGCAGCCGAGTGCCAATCGTATGAATTAGGCTTCAATTCCAAACATACTAACAATGAAGCGGTGCAATAGACCAACCTTCGCACCCGCCGCACTTCCGTACGCCTGACCTTTGCGAATCATATGAATCGCCTCGTAGCCAGCGATCGTGCGCCAAGCGCCCCAGAATGAGCGAAAATGCTGACTCGCGTTGATCCGGCGCTTGATGGCGCGGTGGTCCTGCTCGAGCACGTTATTCAAATAAGGCACTGGCCGATGCCGGCAATCCTCGGCGAGAGCGCCTTCGGCTTTGAGCTGCGCGATCGCAGGCGGATACGCGGCGTGGCCGTCGGTGTTGATCACCCGCGGCGCGGGATGGTTCGCACCGCCCAGCGCTTTTACGAGAAAGCGCTTGGCTGCGACCGCGTCCTGCTTGGCCGAGAGGAGAAAATCCAGCGTCGCTCCGCTCGAGTCCACCGCCCGGTAGAGATAACGCCACTTGCCTTTCACCTGGACGTACGTCTCGTCCATGCGCCAGCTGTCATTGGTGGACTTGAGGTGGCGACGTAAGCACCGTTGCAATGCGGGCGCCATACCGACCAGAGAATGATCACTCGGCCGTTGAAATTAAACGGGGCGAGCATGACGGCTACAGCCATCTGCGCACACGCTGGCAATATTCCGCGTACGACTGGCCAAAGCGCTCAGTCATCAAATTTTCTTCAAACGGAATCTGCAGAAAATTAATGAAGAGAAAGAAGACTGTCGGAGGAATTAGAAAAAACGGCGATTTCGCTAGAAAAAAAGAGCCTAACAAGACCAGTTCCAGTCCGAGATACATTGGGTTGCGAGTGATGCGGTAGGGACCGCTTGTGACCAGCTTGGTTGGTTCATCACCCGGGCGTACGGGAGTACCAGCTTTTCGGAAAGCAGAGAATCCGGAATAAGTGGTGACGAAACCGAGAATCAGCAACAATACGCCAATACCACGACCGGCCAGAATCGGGATCGGAGATAAAGGTATAGCCGCCATCAAACAACCGCTGACCGACAAGAGGCCCAATGCGAGAATTGGCGGCCGAATTGGCGGGGGATTACGACGCACGGTAAGAGAGAAATACAACGGGTTCCAAACGTCAATGATGCGAGTTTATTCGTTAACTGGTGAATGCGCAGAATTTATGTCGATCTCGATGAAACGCTGATTCACGCGAGAGTAGCTGGGCCAAGGTCGGCAGGGAAGCGCGTGACGATCTCCAAAGGGACCTCACCGCCTTTTTTCGGGAAGGACTTTGAGGCAGCTCATTTCTGATCCATTTATTCGATATCTGTACTGGCTCTTAAAAGGACGCTCCGTCCGTTTAAGAGCTTTCCAGGCGCTAACGCTGCTCGGGGCTCAGTGCGTAAATTGTGCCGCTATAGTCATCCGAGATAAAAAGTGATCTGCCATCAATCGCCGGCTTCACGTCGACCGGACGACCCCAGACCCGTTGGGATCGGTCGTCGAGCCAGCCGATAACCAGATCAACTTGGGTACCTGGTCGTTGCTGACTCCTCCACGGGAAGATCACTACTTTGTAACCTGTCTTTTGGCTTCGGTCCCACGAACCGTGGTACGCGACCGCAGCCGAGTTGCGAAGCCAATCCGGCAATTTTGTTTCCTGCAAAAAGGACATTCCTAGCGGGGCAGAATGCGCTTGGATACCTTTATCGCTACGGGTGAACTTTGATTCTGGGTATTTACCCCAATCGCGATTGGTCTCATAGCTCGGGTCAAGCGGCATGTCACCCAACCCGCTTGGGCTGTCCGGGTCCGGTTCAGCAGACGGCCATCCGTAATCCGATCCTAGCTTCACATGGATGAAAGTGTCCGGAGGATGATCGTCGATATAGCTTGTGATGCGCTTCCCGTAATCATCCGAGCCGCTTCCCTTCCAGCTTCGGTGAAATGGAAATCGAATGTTGTCGGTTCCGTTGACTACGGCCCACAACGCGTTAGTACCTGGAGCAAAAGCGAGTCCTTCGGCGTTACGGATGCCTTTGGCAAAAAGAGTACGGTTTCCGCCATATAAATCGTACCGGTAGATGGCACACCGGATAGGATCACTAGTCGTGTCTCTCGGGTCCGCATTGGTGGATGAGGCGATGTCTACATACAGGTGACGGTCCGGACCGATCGCCAGATTCTTCAATTCATGGCGATAGGCTCCTCGAAGTTCCGGTCTACTGGTGTCTGGCAGATTTGGTACAACGACCTCTTTGTTGAGCAACTTGTGGCTGAGCAATAATCAATAAACAACGACATAATATATGGCTACAAATGAAATACAAAATGGCTGAGTGGGTTTCTGAATCAACCCGCA
>CAZMNG010000757.1:0-2938 GCA_964567505.1 uncultured Chthoniobacterales bacterium | reverse complement strand
GAAATAACCCGGCTTTGCAGCCGCAGATTGCCGCCAAAAAGAGGGGCTCCATGTCGCTGAAAACGTCCGGTAACTTGGGCGCGAGCGTTCGATAATAATGATAGAGCCGTGTATTACATTCTTTCCAGGCCTCGTTTTGTTGACTGCGCAGTTGTGCTCCGAAGTACGTACGCACGAGCGGATGCGTATCCAAATGCTTGGGGTTGTGGGGATCTTCAGCAGCAAGGAGCCTCGCCCGTCTTAGCCTGGCGAGAATCGCTCGCCACTGGGATCGATCGATGTTGATTAATGACTCGCTCAGGCCGGGAATTGCGGGTGCCCTGAGGAGAATGCCAAGGACCTTTTCGTCAGCAGGTCGGTCGAATAAACCCAAAATGCGCAGAAACGGCAACTCCGGACCTTCGCCAAACCAAGACTGATAAGACTCCATCACTTTCTGAGCATCGATTCCTTCTCGCAGATCACGCCCGAGGCGGTTCACTACGTGTTCGCGACAGCGAATGTCTCCATCGTAGGCATCTGTCAGATAGCTGCCTAAAAGCGTCAGAGCAAGACAGTGGCCGCTGAATTCGCTGCTGGCTTGCCGCAACTCGACCTCAGGCCCTTTTACGCCGAGCGCTCGAAGCAACTTCGCACCCGCGTCGGCAGACAGCTCTTCCAAATTACGTCGTAGCGCGGAGGTGCGTTCCCGATCTGCGAAATCAGCGACCGGTATTCGAGCGGTTATAACACAGAGTCCCCTATTGAAGGCGGCAAGCTCGCGCAGAAGGGCCTGTAGGGACGGCTCGCGCAGGCGGCCTTCCTGCGGACCCGGCGGATTTTGGAGGGGCTCCAAGCCGTCCAGAATTAACAAGGTGCGGCCGGTGTGCTACGAGCTTCGCGAGCCTTTCGCCCTTCTCCCACGCCGTTCCGATCCGTGGATCCAAATCACCAAACCAACTGAGTGCAGCGTCAAGAAATTCATCTGCGGACGAGGGACCTCCACTCGTCCCCTGCCTGTAGAAAGACCAACCAAAAACGAGTTGCGCAGAGCGATACTGTTCAGCGGCCATTCGCCGGAGCCAGTGGTTGACGAGTGTCGACTTCCCGACTCCGGCCCAGGCAACGATCGTAACGACGTTGACATCCTTGTTTGCCCATGCACTATCCAGAAAAGCAATATCCTCCTCTCGACCAAAAACATCACCTCCTGTAACGGGCAATCTGGCTACGGAAATCTTCTTCGGTGCAATTCTTGTTGGTGGCTTGCGAGTTCGGACGCGCGAAGCGGTAAAGGGGGTCTTCTGCAGGCTCTGACGAGCGATTCTACGCCCTACGTCGATAGCGCCTGTTATCGTCGGTATCACCTTCAGAAGATCGGCCGGGTTTTGGAAGCGCTGTGCCGGGTCCTTCTCAAGAAGCACCTCAAGCAGAACAAAAACGGGCTGCGGCAGTTCTTTCAGTTGTTCGAACGGTAACGGCCCGTGCTGATGCTGATGCATAACTTCACCAGGCGTCCCCCGGAATGGTGTTTTGCCCGTCAGCATCTCCCAGAGTGTCACGCCGAGCGAGTACAGGTCCGAGCGGATGTCTACGCCAACTCCCACGAATTGTTCCGGGCTCGCAAACTCCGGCGTGCCGGCAAAAGCTCCAGGAAGTGAAATCGCAGCATCAGCAGGAGCGTCCCTTGCGGGCTTCGCCAGACCAAGGTCAATGATTTTGGCTGTTACCGCTCCTCCCTCCTTCAGCTTCACCATGATATTTGATGGCTTGATATCCCTATGGACAAGGTTCTGTTCGTGAACCGCGGACAATCCGGCAGCCACCTGTGTTGTAACTTCCAGTGCTGGTTTTACCTCCAGTCGGCCTGAGCGTTTGATGAGCTTTTGAAGCGTTTCTCCCTCAACGAACTCCATCGCGTAGAAGTAACTGCGCCCGGTTCTGCCCAGGTGGAAAACCGAAGCAACATTCGCGTGACGAACTTTCGCCGCCGCGCGGGCTTGGCGTAAGAACCGAAGGCGAGTCGATTCATCACCGACGTATCGCTCGCTGATGACTTTCAAGGTTACGGGGCATCGCAAATCGACGTCAAACGCCTTGTAAGTGACGCCCATTGAACCGCGACCCAACTCGACCGGTGTGCCGTCTTCGTTCTTCACGAGTTCATAATGCTCAAACCGTTGCACTACCCGCTCGGGTGTTGACTCGTAGCTCCGTTTATTGCCTATCATTCGGAGCACGTTCGCCGCCCCAATTCTCACTCGATCAGCCAGACGCCACTCCTCTTTGACGTCGCCGGTTGAGGAGACGGAGCCGCGGATGGTCTTCATAAGGCGACTGCCCGCGTCGATAGCATCCTTTACCATTGGCATCACCTTCGAGAGTTCTGCCGGGGTCTGGAAGCGCCGCACCGGGTCTTTCTCAAGAAGCACCTCAAGTAGAGTAACGATCGGCTGAGGCACGCCTTTGAGTTGTTCAACCGGCAATGGCGCTTGCTGGTGTTGATAGATCACCTCAGCGGGAGATCCCCGGAATGGCGCCTTACCGGTCAGCATCTCCCAGAAGGAAAAGAGGGACAGGTCAGAATGGCGCTACAAAAGACCGCGATGCAAGGGGCTCGATCCCCGGAAAAGCTTGAGCAAATGACTGGTCGCTGAGCGGCAAGACCGTGTTCTCTTTTTGGATTCCGGTCGCCGTATCAGGCTGCAAACGCGAGACAAACGAACGTTACCGTCAACCAAAAGAATTCAGAAAATCGAAATCGAAAGAAGCGGCTCACAGCCCTCTGGCAAACGACAGCCCGAGTATTTTACTGGTACTGTGCGCATTGAGCCGATGTTCGAGGCAAACGAGCCGGCCTGTGCGCTCGGCGCCAGCGCTTATCTGACCTGTCCCTCTTTTTGTCCCAAATGTCCTCTGGACTCAGTCGGTGAAGAGCAAAAGAAAGTACGCGAACCTT
>CAZMNG010000756.1:0-2939 GCA_964567505.1 uncultured Chthoniobacterales bacterium | reverse complement strand
TGCCATTCAGGGATTACCTCGCCATCTGGGGCAGCATTCCGGCGGAATGGTGATTTGCGAAGGCCAACTGGATACGGTCGTCCCGCTTGAAAACGCCACCATGGCGGCACGCACTGTGATTCAATGGGATAAAGATGACTGCGAAGATCTGGGCATCGTGAAAGTCGATCTGCTCGGACTCGGAATGATGTCCGCGCTGCAGGACGCGATCGAGATCTGTGCTAGGCGAAATCGTCCTGTGGATCTGGCCGCCCTGCCAAAGGATGATCCGGATACATACGATATGCTGTGCCGGGCCGATACGATAGGAGTGTTCCAGGTCGAGAGCCGCGCACAGATGGCTACGTTGCCTCGGATGAAACCGAAAACATTTTACGACCTGGTAATCGAAGTCGCTATCATCCGGCCCGGACCGATTCAAGGTCATCTCATGAATCCATACCTGGCCCGGCGCGAAGGGATCGAAGAAATCCGTTATCTTGATCCACGGCTTGTTCCTATCCTGGTACGGACCCTTGGCATTCCACTTTTTCAGGAGCAGATGCTGAAAATGGCGATGGTTATGGCCAACTTTTCCGGAGATGAAGCCGAAGAATTGCGCCGGGCGCTCAGTTATCATCGTTCGCAGGAAAGAATGCAACGTGTCGAAAAAAAGTTGCGCCTTGCACTCCGCTCAAACGATGTCAGCGACGAAGTCGCCGAAAAAATCGTTGCCGCCATTTCGTCATTTGCGTTGTACGGATTTCCGGAATCGCATGCGATCAGTTTCGCGCTGATCACCTACGCCAGTTCCTGGCTAAAAGTTCATCGGCCTGCGGAGTTTTTCGTTGGATTGCTGAACAACCAACCGATGGGGTTTTATTCTCCTGCTACCCTGATCAAGGATGCGCAACGTCACGGTATCAAAGCGCGGCCGGTTTCAATCATCGATTCCGAATGGTTATGCACCGTCGAATCAGACGAATCGTTCAGACTCGGTTTTTGCCTGACACAGGGAATCAGCCGGGCGCACGCCGAACAGATGATCGTTGAACGGCGGCAAAAAGCTTTTCATAACATATACGATTTTCGTAAGCGCACTGCGTTTGACCGTGATGAATTACGGATCCTGGCAAAATCCGGTGCGTTAAATCCCTTGATTGGGCACCGGCGCGACGCGCTCTGGGCAATCGAAAACGAACTGTATCAGGGAGAATTATTTTCTGAAATCCGTGAGGAATCGCTTTCTCCATTGGCTCCGATGCAGCCTGTGGAACGTCTCGCCGCCGATTTTTCCACGATGCGTCTGACAACTGGTCCCCACCCCATGGCCTACATCCGGTCATCCTTGCCGGACGATATCTGGCGCAGCGCGGATTTGCCGTTTGGCGAGAACGGTTCACGGTTGCGGATTGCCGGTCATGCAATTTGCCGTCAACGCCCCGGCACAGCCAAAGGCTTTGTCTTTATCAGTCTGGAAGATGAGACCGGCATCTCAAACGCCATTGTCACTCCGCAGATTTTTGAAAAGAACCGGCTCGTGATCACACAGGAACCCTTTTTAATTATTGAAGGCATTTTGCAGATGCATTCCGGCGTCATTCACGTTCGAGCTGAAAAAATTGAACGGTTGCCATCGCTCGCCATTGAGACCGCCGATTCGCACGACTTTCGTTAAGAAGTAAGAAGGAAGAAGGAAGAAACGTCACCAAGTACAACACACGTGTCCCGCGTATTCATTTGATGCGGCATTGATTCTGCCGTTGTGCGTCTGCAGCCTAAACAACAGAATATCCGCGGGGAGCGTATGCTGAGGTTTCTTCCTTCTTCCTTCTTCCTTCTTCCTTCCTCAGATTCTGGTCAGGAAATCGAGGCCGCGGGATTTTGGCGTGAGTTTTTTTTCCGCAAGCCACACCGGGTTGTAAAGTCGCGAAACGTATCGCGACCCGGAGTCGCACAGAATCGTTGCGATCACCTGGCCGCGCCCCTTACTATTCGCCAGTTTCACCGCGCCGCACACATTGATCGCCGACGAAAGGCTCAAAAAAAGACCCTCGGCATAAAGCAAGTGATAAAGCATCTCAACAGCCACATCGTCGGCGATTCGATAGGCGTCATCGATTTGAACTCCCTTCAGGTTTTCGGTGACACGGCTCTGTCCGATTCCCTCCGCAAATGAGTCGCCATCGTGAATATCGGTGTGCCCATGTTTAACCCAGGACCACATCGCGGCACCGTACGGATCCGCGCAAACGATGTGGATCGTTGGGTTCTTCTCTTTCAAAAAGAGCGCCGCTCCCGCGAGCGTTCCTCCCGTGCCGATCGAAGCGACAAACCCGGTCACTTCGCCTGCGGTTTGATGCCAAATCTCCGGGCCGGTCGAACGGTAATGCGCAGTCCGGTTCGCAACGTTGTCAAATTGATTTGCCCAAAACGCGTTTTCGGTCTGTTGGGCTATCCGTTGCGAAACATGGATGTAATTGCCCGAATCGGTGTACGGCTTTTCGGGAACCGTGCGCAGCTCAGCACCCATCGCCCGGAGTCCATCGATCTTCTCCTGGGAAATATTCTCCGGAACAACAATAATGGTTCGGTATCCTCGCGCATTTCCGACCAGGGCTAATCCGATCCCGGTGTTGCCGGCAGTCCCTTCAACGATCGTCCCGCCCGGCTGAAGTTCGCCGGACTTTTCCGCATCCAGAACGATCCCAAGCGCTGCGCGATCCTTCACCGATCCGCCCGGATTCAAAAATTCGGCTTTCCCAAGAATCTCACACCCGGTCGCCTCGGAGAGCGCGCGCAACCGGATAAGCGGCGTCCTACCAATTGTCTGACAAAATCCTGTGGTCACAAAACCACGTGAGCAATCCCGGCTGATTCCGTCTTCAAGCATAGTGATTTGGTAGATTCAACCCTCTTCGGGCAAAGTCAGCAATGCGAATTACCGGTCTGTCTCCGCG
>CAZMNG010000755.1:759-2942 GCA_964567505.1 uncultured Chthoniobacterales bacterium | reverse complement strand
ACATAATGCGCCACTGAACCTGCCCCGTTCCCACGAAAAACCGTGGCGCGGGACACTTGGAACTAGAATTTTAACAAATCGGAGATGCGCCCTCCCAAGTTTGCGCTTCTTCATTTGAGCTGCTGTCTTTGAATTAGTAAGCTATCTTGTGCGTCGGGCGCGTTCCTGGTCAGAGACCAGTCATCTTCTCGAGCTTTTCCGGATAGCGAGCCCCTTGCAACGTGATCTTGGAGGCGGCGGTAGTGATGTCACGGAGATCGTCCGGCGTGAGTTCGACTGAGACTGCCCCGATGTTCTCCTCCAAGCGATGCAGCTTCGTGGTGCCTGGAATTGGAACAATCCAGGTCTTCTGGGCAAGCACCCAAGCGAGCGCGATCTGGGCAGGTGTCGCCTTCCTGTAATGCTTTTATGATGACTCGGCGAAAAGTTTCTTCAGGAAATATAAGCCGTCCCGCGCGAGTGAATCCTGGTCCGACGCTACAGGTCGCCAAAGAGAGACCGCACGTGCAATCTCTTTGATATCCGTCGTAAACGACTCGATTATCCCTGGGCCCTGATAGCCGGCCTGGCGAAGCGCATTTCGGACCGCCACCCAGTTAATCAGGCCTTTTCCCGGAGTCCCTCGATCATTTTCAGACGCGTGAAAATGGAATATCTTGTTACCCGCCTGCCGAATGGCGGCAGCCCAATCTTTCTCTTCAACGTTCATGTGAAACGTATCGAGAAGCAGGCCAACGTTTGGTCTATCGATCCGAGAAATAAGGTCTAACCCTTGCTCAACTGTATTGATCAAGTCCGTCTCAAACCGATTCAGGGGTTCGATCGCCAGTTTAATACCCTCTTCCCCGGCATAGTCGGCCGCTGCCTTGAGGGTTTCCACTGCCATCCCCCATTGTTTATTCCGGCCCGCCGCGTCCAACAGGCGCGTCTTGCCAACAGCCGAATACATTGGACCGGCGACTACTTCTGACCCGACCCCCTTCGAGATCTTTACGCAGGCCTGAATATACTCGGCAGCCTGCCGGCGGATCGTTGCGTCTTCCGAACTCGCATCCCGACTCGGCCCGAACGCCCCACAAATCGTCACACCCAATTTGAACTGGTCGAGTGCCTCCCGCGTTCGCGCAATGTCAATCCTCTGCGGATCTTCAATGCAAACCTCCAGAATATCGAATCCCATCGCCTGCACTTTTGCGGCGAGATAAAGCGATTCATTCGAAAATGGTGAGACCCAAATAAAGCTGCTTGCCCCAATTTTCATCACACAAAGAATTGGCTAGGCTTTCTCCGGCGGATAAGTCGGGAACTCTTCCTTCGGCAGATTCAGTAGAGGGCAGTTTCCCAGTTCCAAAACAAAATCCAGCTTCGGCTCCGTGTTCAGATAATAGTGAAAGTCCTCCTTGAACTGTCCTGTCTGCGTCACCTCGATGCCTTTTTCCTTGTAGCCCTTAAGTACCTCATCGATGTCGTCCTGACTGATGCGCTCCTTAAAGTGATGTAGCCCTTCACCGTGTTTCTGAATGAAGGCCTCGTAGATCATCGGACCATAAACCGGCTGGATCAATTCGACTTGAGTTTCTCCAATCCAGCTTATGCCGATCAAAAACTTGAAGGGTTCAGTGACTCGTTTGCCGTCGACTTCCAAGTATTTCAGCGTCTCTTCCGTGAACGTGAGCACCGTCCACGGGCCGACCTGCAGATTGTCGACCCATGCGTTCATGCTTTTTTCCAGGTCCCGCGTTACCCATGCGATTTGATGGATCTTCCGTTTTTTGTTTAGTTCGCGAAGTTCGTCATTGGTCATTTGAGTAAGAAAGTGGGGGGTGAAGTTCAGATTCAATTGAGCCTACCAATTTTGAGTCAAAGTAGAAACTGCAAACCTCTATCGGAAGTCAGGTCAAGGAAGGCGAACTTAAAGATCCGGCTTGGCGAATTTGCACAAACCGGCGTCCTGCAGCAACGTCCCATCGTGCTTGCTGATGTGGAGCCGCTCACTGTCCGGACGGACGTGGACCAAAACCAGGTAGTCTATGAAAATTGGCATTGTGGGGTGTGGAATGGTCGGGTCAACGGCGGCATTCGCACTGGTGACGGAAGGCATTGGCCGCGAAATCGTTCTCGTGGACCTTAACCGCGCCCGTGCCGAGGCAGAAGCGCACGTCGAATGGATCGACGGCAACATC
>CAZMNG010000755.1:0-749 GCA_964567505.1 uncultured Chthoniobacterales bacterium | reverse complement strand
GCGGTGCCGTTCGCGCATCCGCTCACAGTGCGTGCCGGAGATTACGCCGACCTGGAGGGCTGCCGAGTGGTAGTCATCGCCGCAGGTGTCGCGCAGCGACCCGGCGAGACCCGGCTCCGGCTGGTCCAGCGCAACGCAGCCGTGTTTGAAAAGGTGGTGCCTTCAATCCTGCGCCACGCACCCGATGCGATCCTATTGGTCGTTGCCAATCCCGTGGACATCTTGACGCACCTCGCAGCGCATTTCGCCGCCTCGTTTGGGGTGCCGTCCACCCGCGTCATCGGCTCGGGCACGATGCTCGACACTGCACGCTTCCGTACGCTGCTGGGACGCCGCTTCGGGATTGACCCGCAGCACGTGCATGCCTACGTCATCGGCGAACACGGTGACTCGGAGGTATTAACGTGGTCCCTGGCAGCCATTGCCGGAATGCGGCTGGAGGAGTTCGCGTGCAGCCGTGGAGAAGCCGTCCTTACGGACGCCGAGAAGCAGCAGATTGACGACCAGGTCCGACGTGCTGCGGATCACATCATCGCCGGCAAAGGCGCGACTTATTATGGCATCGGCGGCGCCGTGGCACGACTCGTGGATGTGTTGCTCAGCGACCAGCGGGCAGTGCTCACGATTTGCAGCCGCATCCAGGGCGTGGCGACTTGCGAAGGCGTAACTCTGGGCCTGCCGCACGTTGTGGGGGGCAAGGGCGCGCTGGGCACCATGGGGATGCTGCATCCCACCGTCGCCCGCGCCTG
>CAZMNG010000754.1:0-2942 GCA_964567505.1 uncultured Chthoniobacterales bacterium | reverse complement strand
TGCATCGACGAGTCGAATCACGTGGGTATCTACATCGACCGCTTCAAGCAGAAATGAACCGGGCAATTCAAACGGTTTGATCGGCATCGTTGCGCCATCCGACTCAAATTCGACTGTCTCTCCGCTCAACAAATTGTTCGGCGCCAGATAACGCCTGTAAACGCCTTTTGGCAGTATCACGCGGGCGCGTTCCACCGATGAAACAGCGAATCCGGGATGCAGCCCGAAGCTGACGTGCGACTCGCGTTCGGTCTCTTCGTTGTGAAAACTGAAGGTTACCGCCACCAAATTTCCGCGCAGTGTGTAATCGATCCGGAACGAAACCTTGCGCGGGTATTCAATCGGAACGAGCTGCTCAGCCGGGAACGAATAGCTCAGCGTCCCAGCATCACCAAGCAGAACCTGCGGGTCCGAGAATGTTTTGTGGCGCAAAAAGCTATGATTCCCTCCACGGATCTCGGCTCCGTCGTAGCAGGTCTTCTCGCCTTTGAGCCGGTGAAGGAAATAGCCCATGACCGTGGCATGGGATTGCCACCCGGTTTGCGCCGGCGACAGCACGCCGTCGCGGTAAAGATAACCGACCCAAGATCCGTCCGGTCCGAGTTGGGCAATACTCACCAACTCCGCTCCGAGGTTGTTAACCTGGAGACGGTAACCCGTTTCAGCATTGGCTAGCTCGTGCAACCGGTTGCCATCCCGGTCCAATATGCGGTGTTCGAAGCCCATAGTATCTTACCAGTGGCACAATTGTGCAGTGAGACCAAGCGACGAATCCGGGTGCCCGAATATCGGACATTGAACTCCCCGTAGCCAAACGCGGAAAATGCCGGCACCGGCTGTTCGGTTCCCGACAAACAGTGGCACGCTATGCCCCGGTGCCGACGTACTCGGCGGAGTACGTATCGAACTTGGATACTGTTCCTTCCTTGGGCGATTGTTTCACGTCGTAGACGTTGTTTCCTACGACCTGGTCCGTCTGCGTGTCATAAATCATGACCGATTTTGCACCCGTAGAATTCTTTTCGCGCACGGTGTCCACGGCGAGATAGCGAGTCTTCTTATACTGAGCTTTACGAGGTGGAGGCGCACTCTGGTAGGCGAGTCGTGCGCGTTCTTCGGCGTACCGCCGCTGCCGTTCCGTTGCCTGGTGTTTGGCGACAATGTACGCAGTCACGCCGGCGACCGTTCCGGCGGCGAGTCCGATCGCCACCGCTTCCGACGTACTCGCCCCTGCAGCTCGCGCCAGACCTCCGGCCAGAACCCCCGCACCGGTACCGAACAACGCTCCGTTAGCCTCGGGCGAAAGATTCTCACATCCTGCGGTCAATAATAAGCCGGCAACCACGAGCACCGACGAGGGTTTGATCAGTCCTGGGTTCATAGAATTTGAGCGAGCGGTCAGGTTACCCGAGTCCGGCGTTCACAGACAAGTACTTTTGTCAGTTCACCTCGGGGCTGTCCGCACCGAACTTCCGAGGCATAAACAGAAGGGCAAGTATCCCGCCGGCTAGCAGGAACCCGGCAACGACATAGAGGCCGTAATCGCTTCGCTTGGTGGCATCACTAAACCAGCCGACAATCGAGGGTCCAAAAAAACCAGCCAGATTTCCGAGCGAATTGATCCATGCAATCCCGGCGGCGGCAGCCGTTCCTGCGAGGACTGCGGTCGGCATCGGCCAGAAGAGCGGAAACGTGGCCAGAATACCCATTGTGGCGATCGTCAGCCCAATCATCGCAACAAGAGTGCTCTCCTTGAAGAGATTACTGATCACAATCCCGGCGGCCCCAAAAAAGGCAGCCGAAGCAAAATTCAGCCGGCGCTCCGCCGACCGATCCGAATTTCTGCCCAGAAAGACCATTGCGGCAGCACCGAACCCGTACGGGATTGCCGTAAGCAGCCCGACGTACAACACGTCTTTCACGCCAGTGTTCTTGATTAACTGTGGGATCCAGAATCCGGTTCCGTATAACGCGAAGACGCAACAGAAATAGATCGCAGCGAAAAGCAACAAGCGCGGATTGTAAATGATCTCGACCAGGGTCATCTGCTCTTTGTGAGCTTCCTCGGCCGTCAGACTCCGTTCGATTATCCGTTTCTCCGCCTCCGTCAGCCACCCGGCTGATCGCACATTGTTCGAAAGCAGAAAAGGCATTGCGAGCCCGAGGACAATCGACGGCAGCCCTTCGAGAACGTAGAGCATTCTCCAACCGTTCATCCAGCCAGAGCCGCTGAATTGGTGCAATATCCAACCGGATATCGGGCCGCCGATGACGCCCGTCAACGCAATCGCCAGCATAAACAACGCAACCATCTCCCCGCGCCGGCGCGATGGAAACCAATAGGTGAGATAAAGGATGATTCCTGGAAAAAAACCGGCCTCGGCGAACCCGAGCAACAGTCGCAGGGCGTAAAACATATGGGCCGAATTCACGAATACCATCGCCGCTGAAATGATGCCCCAGGTGACCATGATCCGCGCGACCCAGATTCGCGCGCCAACCTTCGACATCAGGAGATTGCTCGGAATCTCGAACACGAAGTAACCGAGGAAAAAAATTCCGGCTCCCAGTCCGAAAACCGTGTCGGTGATTTGCGGGAGATCGGTCTGCATCTGGAGCTTGGCGAACCCGACGTTGACGCGATCGAGGTACGCAGCGATGTAGCTGGCGAATAAGACGGGAATAATTCGCAAGGCGACTTTCCGGTAAACAGCCTCTTCAGTGGCCGCGGATGCAGGGCTTGGCATTGTCGTGGGGGGAGTTAGGTTGAACAGCGATCTATTCGTGCGTGTTGATTCCTACTGAATGCCGTGGCTGCGGCACCACTCCACAGCTCGGGGATTCCCGGCTCGCGCGGATCGTTTGAACCATTCCACGGCCGCCTTGAAGTCTTTCTGGACACCGAGCCCCTCTTCAAGGCAACCAGCGTAAAAGAACATCCC
>CAZMNG010000753.1:0-2951 GCA_964567505.1 uncultured Chthoniobacterales bacterium | reverse complement strand
TTTGCTCGCACCGTAGGGAAGATTGTCTACTGTGTGATCACTCGTTAGTGCCACGATGCGGCCTCCCGGTGGCGGCACTTGAACGGCCAGTTCTCGAATGAGCTGCCAACGCTATAGCCCGAAAAACTCACAAAGAAAAGAATAGGGGCTACACAAGGGAAGCTGCGATAAGACCCAATAAGCAACCGATGAACCGGAAGCGATCGTAGCATTTCCAGTGAGAATGGGAGGATCGGAGCTCGGATGCGCCCTTGTTAGGAGCGACCTCCTGGATTACCTACGGCATGGCGTTGTCACCCTCGACGAAATCACTCTGTCCTCTCCGAAACTCGGCAACTATTTTCTGAGTTGGGGACAACGAACTGCGCAGGGCCACACCTTCGGACGTCTGCAGATCTCCAAAGATCGTCTCTGGCTTAGCGGCGCCATTGGCAGCTCGATCGGAAGCGGCGCACCTGCTGTCTTCTGCGTCATCGGCGTTGCCGAACCGCAACGGGCGACGCTCTCCGACGGCAGAAGCTTGACTTTCCAGTACCAGCCGGACCAGAATCATCCAGGCCGCGTTGTTCCCTCCGTTCAAGTGGGCGACACGAGACTCTCTGGCGAGTTGAATACTCAGCTCGGAGCCGATGGCAGTCTTCAACTCGAGCATCCCGATCTGCCGTCAAAAGTCGCCCTAGTCCCCCGGACCGACGGCGCCGCGCCGGCAAAACCCGCAGCCGCCGCGCATTCGCTCGTGGGCGCAGTCAGCCCGAGCCTGCTCACCCCCCAGAACCTGGCTCAACAAAACATCGAGGACATCGAAGCCGACAGCCAAGCAGCATTCCTCCAAAATCTGAGCTGGGCTTTGGAACCGGCCTGGTCGCAAGCGTTCCTTCCGCAGTCGACTGACATCTCGACCGACGCCAACCGAGCCGGCCTTGTGGATCAGGACGCCGAATGGTATAACGCGACGTACGCGCCTGCATTCCTCGGTTACGGACTGAGCAACAACGAGCTGACAAACTCCAAAGCCAAGCTCAGCCAGCAGAACATCAATCGGCTGAGCTACTTCCTGTATGAGGATCTCGCTTGCGATCCTTCTTATATCCGGCAATCCAATGTTGCGACGATCCCCGCCGCCATCGCCGCAACCCAGAACGCGTCTCCCAACCTCGGCGATTACCTGAACGACGCCTCGACACTCTGGTCGGCATCACCGCCGAGCTCATGGCTGCCGTGCCGGACAATCTCAACCTGGGTAAGTGGGATAGCACCGCCGCGCTTTTCGCCACGATCGTGCAGAACGGAATCTTCGTTGACCTTGCGGCGACAACCAAACTCGTTATAGCGGCAGGGGCGACTGCCGAATCTGTGCGTAAGTGGATGCAGCCGCTGTTAACAGGGTCGGGTAGTGGAACTAGTATCAACACAGCCGGTACCGCGTTCAGCAACGCCCTCAGAAATGTCGCATCCGTGGGCAATTACATTGGGGCTATGGTTGCCGTGGTTGCCTTCGGCATCTCCGTCTGGTGACGGTCGACGCTACGGGCACGCTCCTTCTGGTTGCCTATAAAACGTTAGGGAGTGGCAGCCGGTCCCTGAACTATACCTGGTCTGCCGACGCGCAATCCTTCGCTACCCCACTCGCCGTTCAAGGTCAAGCCAGCACCGTCGGACCCACGCTATGCACCAGCAACACCGGGCAAATTGTTTTAGCGTTCCGAAGCGGCAGCGGCAACGGCTCATACAGCATGAATCCTAAGCAACTATGGACTCGGCCGAACGGCCTTAATGTCACACCGCCCGCAACATAATGCTGCTCGCCGATAACTCATCCGGTCTGCCGGGACACCGCGACAAACGAGTGCGCTTTTTAAGGCATCGCTTCGCCTTTTGTTGGTCCACCGGCAATAAGAATCCACGGAAAGAACTTTGTCTGCCAGTCAGGGGTGATTTTTGGTTTGAGTTTAATCTGCGGCACCTGCTACGACGACGGCGAGGGCGATATTTACGTGATGCTGGCCGAGCCGGACGACGAGGCGGAGGCCGCGTGAATGGGTTTCCAGCCAACGAAGGCCAGTGTGGAGCGAATTCTGTCGCAAGCTGCCCACGGTTGAAAACCGGCGAGGAGCCGCACGCAAGCGCGGCCCCTCAAAAACTACTTTTACGTTCGGTCGCGCAACTCCGCCTCGAAATCCCGGCCGCCATAGAAAATGCCCTCGATGAGCACCGCATCCGCCGTGACGACGAACGCGATGGTCACGCGGCGCTCGAATCCGGTCACCCGCAATCCGGGCAACAGGTCGTCGCGCTGTGTGGCCCTCAGCGGAAATGTCGAGAGCCCGTTGCAGAAATCGACGATGCGGCCGACATAGCCGTCCGCGCGCTCCTCACTCGCATGCGTCGTGATGTACTCGTGCAGGCTGTCAATGTGGCGCTCGGCAAGTGGCGTGAAGATAACGCGCACAAAGTCTCACTGCTTCTTGCGCGCGGCGCGGCGTGCCTTGATGCGCCCGAGGATCGTGTCGGCCGGAACGCCCTTTGCCGGGTCGGCCAGATATTCCTGATGCCCCGGCACGACTTCCTCACGAAGCCAGCGCTCCACTGCCGCATCGCGCTCCAGCAGGGCGCGCACGCCATCGCGCACGACTTCGCTGACGGAGGCATAGGCCCCCGACTTGATTTTGCTCTCCACGGCCTCCGCCATGTCGTGCGGCAGAGTGATGCTGAACTGTTGTGTGGTTCTCATAAACGCTCTCCCGCCGGAAAAGATAGCACGAAATAGGATTAAATCCTACTGGAATGCTGCGCCTCGTCCGGGGCGTCGAGAACAGCGCCCGCCGTGTTTCCGAAACTCAAGACTTTCGGAAATTGGATTGATCGAACCAAATCAAGCACTTACGATTTCCGAAAGGTAAATATTCGGTGAAGACGCTGGGCTTAGCGCGTGAGTATCTCTTTGAAATCGG
>CAZMNG010000752.1:0-2955 GCA_964567505.1 uncultured Chthoniobacterales bacterium | reverse complement strand
CCTGGAACCCTGAACGTCCCACCCCGCTCAGTCCCTGAAATTCGTAAACCCCAATGCCACGCCGAAATCCTCCCTCCTCAGAAACTGGATAATCGCCTGCAGGTCATCTCTTTTTTTGCCGGTGACACGGATCTGGCGCTCCTGAGTCTGGCACTGAACTTTTGCATCGAGCGCCTTGATTGCTTTGACGATCTCTTTGGCTTTGTCCCCGTCGAGTCCTTGTTTGATGTGAATTTCCTGACGCGCGTGGCCCAGGGGTGAGATCGCTGGATCCTTTCGCTCGATGTTTCTGAGATCGATGTTCCGCTTTGCAAACCTGCCGATCACAATTTCCAGCAGGGCGCGCAATTTGGCGGCATCTTCGGCGCTCACTTCGATCAACGTCGGATTCTTCACCTCGATCGTCGCAGCGCTGTTCTTGAAATCAAAGCGCGTGCTCAATTCCTTTCGGGCCTGATTGATTGCGTTGTCGATCTCTTGTTTGTCGACTTCAGAGACGATGTCGAAGGCGGGCATACCTGATCCAATAGCCACGCTGCCGAACCAATGCAATAGCCGGTTCCGGACAAATAGACTCATTTCCCAAGCGCCAGACGTTCCGCCAGCCTCGGTGGAAGACCTGCGGCCACGATTTTTCTTTGCGTGGTGATCAGATCATACCGTAGCCGGCGCAATTTAAGCGTCCGTTTCTCTTCATCGAATACAATATACGCAGCCCGCCAATCGCCGTCTCTGGGTTGGCCCACACTGCCAGGATTAACGAAGTATTTCCTGCCTCGTTCAAGGATTAGCTGCTCGAACGGGAGCCCGATAATCGAGCTCTCTTTGATATATGCTCGGGCAGAATGTGTGTGACCAAAAAAACAGAGCTCTGTCGTCTGTTTTGAAAAGCTGGCCGCCGCATCCAATTGATTCAAAACGTAGTTCCAGTCGCCCGGCTCGTCCAGCGACGCATGGACGACGGTGAATCCCCTGAGCTCAACGATCAGCGGCAGATCGCTCAGCCACTGCTTCTCCGGAGCAATTAGTTGATCGCGCGTCCACTGAATTGCGAACTCGGCAAGAGGGTTAAACGAGACCAGAGAGTTTTCCGACGAAGCGTAACTATCGTGGTTGCCCTTCACAACCGGACATTCCAGTGACTGCACGATCTCGAGGCACTCCCTCGGGTTTGCGTTATAACCGACCACGTCCCCAAGACAGACAAATGATTCGCAGCCCTGGTCCTGTGCGTCCGCGAGCACAACTTCAAACGCCTCAAGATTGGCGTGAATGTCTCCAAATATTGCGCTCCGCATCGTGTGGCGAATTATGAAACGGAACGCGGTGACAGTCTATGGTTTTGTGCTTGGTTCTGAACTTGTTAGCCTGGACCGCGAAATTCTCACCGGCGCTTTGAGTTGAGGAAATTTCGGGCTACCGGATCGAAAAACCTTTGAGACTGCGATCCACTGCAATCTGATGGACGATGAACCGCGCGATGTGGCGGCGCAGGTGACTGTCGAGAATCGCTTCCAGAAAAGAGTCGACCTCGGCCTCCGCGCCCTGGACCTCCAGTTCGACTCGGCCGTCGAACAAGTTCCGCACACAGCCGACGACATCGTAGCCCGTGGCGATCGACTTGACGCTGTACCGGAACCCGACGCCCTGCACTCTGCCTTCATACAAGACTTGTTTTGCGACCATAGGAGGTGACGAAATGCGGCTTGCGTGCATCACACCTTCGGCCAAGCAATCCTGACCATTTGCCTTGCTTCGAGACGGCAAGGGCCGAGGTCATGATTGACGCTCGGCCCATTCCGGTGAGTTTGTTTCAGATGCTTTACCGGCCTGTCCAGTCCAGAGCCCCTTTTTTGAGGGCGTAGACGAAACCGATCATCAAGATCCCAACGAACCCGAGCATGCTTCCCAGAATCGTCCAAGGATTGAATTGATCGATATAGTCCCGGTACACCACTGCCCAGGGGTACATAAACACGATCTCGATATCGAACAGGATGAACAGCATCGCGACCAGGTAGAACTTAACGCTGAATCGTGGCTGTGCGGCGCCTAACGGCAACATTCCGCATTCGTACGGGGAATCTTTGACCGCATTGCGCTTGCCGACACGACCGACGATGACGCTAAGAACCAACGCAAAAGCGGCAAACCCGATCGATACGATTACTTGTAACAGGATCGGTAAGTAATCCCGTAACATACGCGGATCCTGGCGTTACGATTTCGCGGCGACCGCAGCAGCCTGCGCCGTGTTTGCCGCCGCCATCGCGGCTAACGCGGAGACATCCCCTTTGTAAATCTTGCCGGTCTTCTTGACCGCACCTCGGGCTACCAGATTTTGCAGTTTCTCGTACGCGCGCAAACGCAGCATTTCCTCACCTCCGCTGGCGGCATTGCGCTGCCGCAGATTCTCGTGAACAATTTCGAAGAGCTGCTTGAACTCGAAAGATTTTCTTTGCGAGAGTACGGAGACCAGTTCTTCGGTGACCAGGTCAGGGAGGCGTCGTGAAAAGGCGTTTTTCTTCTGAATAGCCATAGAGAGGGCAATATAGCACACAAAGTTCCGAAAACGAGCGGTAAACCGCCAAAAGTCGGATTGAGCCGTTTTGGCGCGCCAGGAACACCCTGGACGCGTCCGCTACTTTCCAGCCTCCGTGCTCGGATTCACCAGCGATCGCACCCCCTGCTTAAAAGTCGCATAGAGCGGCTTCCAACCAAGCCTGCGTAGCTTTCGGTTGCTTACGCGCTTGTTGGTCCAACCGCGCTTTCGATTCAGGTCGGGCGAACCGTTCGGTGGGAGAGGCTTGTCCAGAATATCGCAAACGTACCGGTACCAGTCAGCCTGAGTCACGGGCAAATTGTCGGCGACGTTGAATATACCGGCGGTTTCAAGCCCAGCAAGGAACTGGAGAGCCGCAGCGGCGTCCGACTGGTGCAGCATGTTCATCAGAC
>CAZMNG010000751.1:0-2961 GCA_964567505.1 uncultured Chthoniobacterales bacterium | reverse complement strand
TCGGTGATGTCGCTGACATTGATGCCGAATCGCGCAGCCGCCTCCCGATTGATATTAATTTGCAGCTGCGGCAGCGGCGGCTCCTCATCCACTGCGACGTCTGCTGCCCCGGGTACACGCTGCAGCTCGTCGACGATGCCTTGGGCAATCCGCCGATCTTCGATGAAATTGTCCCCATATATCTTGACCACGAGGTCGCTGTGAGCGCCGGTCAGCAGATCGTTCATGTTGTCGTAGATCGGCTGGGAAAATCCGATGCTCACACCGGGAAGATCGGTACTGAATTTCTTGCTCATCCGCTCAATGAGCGCCGCCTTATCTCCACCCCATTGATCGTAAGGCTTCAAAGTCACGCAAGTTTCAATGTGCGAGAATGTCCAGGGATCAGTCTCGTCGTCGTTTCGGCCGGTCTGTGTGACTACATCGTGAACTTCAGGGAATGTGAGCAACGCCTTGCGCACCTCTGCGCTCATCTCCATTGCCTTTTCAATCGAAATTGCCGTGGGAAGTTCAACTTGCAGCCATAGTGACCCTTCATCCAGGTATGGCAAAAATTCGCGACCCAGCAGCATTCCGAGGTAGACGACCAGACAACCGCAGACCACAAGCGGCAACAGAATAATTCTTGGCCGATTGACGAGAAAGCGAAGGTAGGTGTCATATCGGCGTCCAGTCCACTCCAGGACTGGGCTACGAAAAATCTTTCGGGGCGTCCGATAGGTTGCAAACGCCAGGCCCGGGATGATGCACAGGGCGAAGAGCAACGCTCCGCACAAAGCGTAACCGACAGTATAAGCCATCGGAGTGAAAAGCTTTTTCTCAACGCTCTCAAAAGCAAAAAGCGGCAGGTAAGAGGTAATAATAATCAGCGTCGCGAAGAACATCGGCCGGGCGACCTGGAGTGCGGCGCCTTTTGCGTCTTCCAGTTCCAAGCCCTTGCCGGGCTGGTCTTCGGCCTGGCGCAGGATCACCTCCAATAGCACGATCGCTCCGTCTACGATGATCCCGAAGTCGATTGCACCCAGCGAAAGCAGATTCGCTGGAATCTTCGTCAGATGCATCACGGTGAATGCAAAAAACAGTGCGAACGGAATCGTCAGAGCAACGATGAGAGCGCCTCGGAAGTTACCGAGGAATAAGATCAGGACAATAACCACCAGCGTAATACCCTCAAGCAGAGTCTGCGCAACGCGCTTCAAGGTCGTGTTGACCAGATCGGTGCGGTCGAGATAGGGAACAATCTTGACGTCCTTGGGAAGAATCCTGGAATTGAGCTCCTCCACCTTTTTGTGGACTCCCACCAGCACGACGGACGGATTGGAGCCACGCAACATGTCGACGATTCCGGATACAGCGTCACTATTCTGGTTGAAGCCAAGAATCCCTTGCCGAGGGATTGCTCCCAGAACTACTTGACCGACATCGCGAACGAAAACCGGAGTGCCATTCTTCTGGCTAATCACTATGTCCCCGATATCCGTCATATTGTTAATCGCCCCGAGGCCGCGGACCACAAATGCCTGGTCGCCTCGATTCAGTTTCCCGCCTCCAGCGTTGACGTTGTTGGAGGAGATTGCGCTGATGACGTTGGGAACAAACAGGCCGTACTTCGTTAACTTGTCGGGATCGACGATCACCTGGTACTGGTAATTTTCACCACCAAATGGATCGACATCGACGACTCCCGGCACTTGCTTGAACGCAGGAAACCCGACCCAATTGTTGATATCACGCAGTTCTCTTGGACTGCGCAAACGGGACTGCAAAGTGTACCGGTAAATCTCTCCGTTGGCGGAGGTCAGCGGATCGAGCCCGGCCTGGACGTTCGGCGGTAACGTGACGTTATTCACCCGCTCCAGCACTCGCTCGCGGGCAAAGTAGTCTTCTGTACCGTCCTGAAACACCATCTGAATGATGGAAAGAGCGAAAGTGCTCTTCGAGCGCATAATCTTCAGGTTGGGGACCCCGTTGAGTTCGCGTTCCAAGGGAATGGTGATTTGTGTTTCTACCTCTTCGGCGGCGTGTCCTGGGTACTGAGTCAGTACCTGGATCGTCGTATCACTGATGTCGGGATAAGCGTCGACTGAGAGCTGGCTCGCGGAGTGAACCCCGAAAATGAATATGCCAATAAAGATTGAAACTAAAAGCCAACGGCGCTGCAGGCAAAAGGTAACAAGTGCGGAAATCATTGTCCCAGCAAGACCGCGTTCTTGACAACTATTTTGGCACTGGCTGTGAGCCCGGTGGTGATCACAACCCTGTCACCATGTTGCTGGCCAAGTTGGACTGGACGCGGCAGGTAGGTCGTCGGATCAGTTTGCTCGAACACGAAAGCGGCGTTTCCCACTTGCACTACGGCAGCGGTCGGAACGGTGATTTCATTCTTCGGAATGTCCTTGATTAGAACCGTTGCGAACATGCCCGGTTTGAACCGGCCGTCCGGGTTATCGATCAAAAGCCGGACCTTGGTAGTTCGAGTGTCCGGGTCCAACATATCACCGATGTATAGAATTTTTCCGGTAAGCTGCTCGTCCGGATACGCCAGCAGCGTCGCTCCGATGTCCTGGCCAACACTCAGAAAATGCAGATCCTTCTCTTGCACATTTGCGCTTAACCAGACGTGAGAAAGATCGGCCACAGTCATCAGCGGCTGTGTCGTATCTGTCTTGAACTCTTCTTTTCCGGTCGTCATTTCGACCACTTTCCCGTTGATTGACGAAATGAGGCGAAATGGCTCACCGAACTGATCCTTGTCCGGGTCAAATCCGTATGACCGGAGGATAGCTAAAGCAGTATCGTAATCGCTCTTGGCTTGTTCGTTGTTCGCTTGCGCGTTTTCCAGATCGCCGGTTGGGGCGATCTTGGCATCCCACAAAGCCTGTTCTCTCCTGAGTTGCTTCATTGTCAGATTCAACTGGCTCCGGGCCTTGATAAAATCACTTTGTGCGGACATGAAATCGG
>CAZMNG010000750.1:0-2966 GCA_964567505.1 uncultured Chthoniobacterales bacterium | reverse complement strand
TGCTGTTCCCTGACTTCGGCACGCGCTTCCTCAAATGCTGCTTCATCTTGTTTCAAGGTCTGATTTGAAATGTTGACTTGCCTTTCGAGGCCATCCAGGATCGGGTCCCGATAGATCGACCACCAGGCGCCTCGGTTAATCGTGTCGTTAGGTACGGCGACCTTCCATCCCTTGAATTCTTTGTAAACAATTGGAACCGGTGCGGACGGACGATGATAATTCGGTCCCACCGAGCATGCGACGGATAAAGTCAGGAAGCCAACGAAGGCAAAAACCTGCTCTATAAGTCCGATGAACCTCATTGTTTGCAATGATCTACTCGTGTCCTAACTTTGCGGGTAATGTGATGCGCCGTTGTCCGAATATCCTGGTGGAGCGAATTGCGCCTTTGTGTTTTGGTCCGCTTTTCGGCTGAAACCGGAGACGGAGGCGGTCGAGATAGAGGTAAATCACCGGCGTCGTGTAGAGGGTCAAGACCTGGCTGATGACCAACCCGCCAATGATCGATACGCCCAGAGGCCGTCGAAGCTCGGATCCATCTCCGGTTGCGATCACAAGGGGTACCGCGCCCAGAATCGCCGCGAAAGTGGTCATCATGATCGGCCGAAACCGAACCAGGCTGGCTTTGCAAATCGCGTCGTAGGAAGTCAAAAGCTCCTCGCGTTCGGCCTGAAGCGCAAAATCGACCATCATGATCGCGTTCTTCTTAACAATGCCAATTAAAAGAATCATGCCGAGCATGGCGATAATGCTGAACTCCATATTGAAAAGGATAAGCGCGATGAGCGCGCCTAAAGTCGCCGACGGCAAGGTCGAGAGAATGGTAAGCGGATGAATATAGCTTTCATATAGAATTCCGAGAATCACATAAACGGCGGCCAGGGCGGCCAAGATTAGAATCGGTTCGTCATTCAGCGACGATTGAAACGCATTGGCCGTTCCGGCGAACGTGCCGCGGATTGAACCTGGCATTTGAATTTGGTCGATCGTCTTTCGAATCGCAGTCACGGCGTCACTCAACGAATATTGCGGCTCCAGATTGAACGAAATTGTCGACGCGACGAAGAGTCCCTGATGGTTTACAGAAAGTGGAGCATGATCGAACACATAATGACTGAACGCCGCGAGGGGAATCATGGATTCGACCTGTGTTGATACGGCCGCACCGCTCGACGCGCTTGACCTTCCTGAAGCTGCGATCGCATTCGTTGCCTGATTCCGGGCTGAATTGCTGCTCGCAACCGTAGCGGTCCCGGCTGCGTTCGCCGAGTTTGTAGAAACAGTCGAACTACTGACGACGGTGCCGGCCACTGCGTTTGAGGCCTGTGTGCCGCTTGCAATCTGGCCTGAAGTGCTGACGTACAACTTTTTCAGCGTCTCAGGATTCTGCCAATATTCGGGCGCCACTTCCATCACAACCGAGTACTGGTTCATTGCATTATAGATTGTGGAGACCTGGCGTTCACCAAACGCGTCGTACAACGTGTTATCGACGGCGCTGGGAAGCAATCCGAACCGGCCCATCGTGAGCCGATCAATCTTGAGATCGGCCTGCAACCCATTTTGCTGTTGATCGGAATTAAGATCCGTCAATTCCGGACATTTCCTAAGGGCTTCGACAAGTTTTGGGGTCCAGGTAAGAACCTGACTGGTATCATCGGCTTGCAGCGTAAACTGATATTGCGAAAGGCTCTGACGACCACCGATGCGAATATCTTGCATCGGCTGGAGATACAATCTCGCACCTGAAACCTGAGCCAGTTTCTCGCGCAGGCGTGCCGTAACCACGGCAACGGAATCCCTCTGTTTCACCGGCTTCAGGGTTACCCAGACGTTGCCGGAATTGGTTTGACGCCCGCCGGTATTCGCCACCACGCTGTCAACGGCCGGATCGTTTTGCACAATGGTCTGGATCTGCTCGAGTTTTTTCCGCATCAGCTGAAACGAAATCGAGGGATCGGCCTGAACCCCGCCTAACAACGTTCCAGAATCCTGCTGTGGGAAGAAGCCTTTAGGCACCACCTGGAAGAGATAGAAATTCAGCGCCGTACAGCCTAACAGCACCAGAAGTATCAGCAGCGAATGTCTCAATGACCAGCGCAACGTTACGTCGTAGAAACCCAACATTCGACGAAAACAGCTCTCAGTAATCCTCGAAAACCAGTTTGTCCGCACCGTCTTCACTCTGCGAAGCAGTTTTGAACACATCATCGGTGTCGCCGTCAGCGAGAGCACCAGTGAAATCATTACCGCAACCGAAAGCGTGATCGTGAACTCGCGAAACAGCCGACCGATGATTCCGCCCATCAAAAGAATCGGCAAAAAGACACCGATGAGCGATAAACTGATTGAGAACACAGTGAAGGCCACCTCTTTGGTGCCTTCCAGAGCCGCCTGCAGCCGCGATCGGCCCATTTCCAGGTGGCGGGAAATATTTTCCAGGACAACGACTGCGTCATCGACGACAAAGCCTGTCGCGATCGTCAAAGCCATGAGAGAGAAATTGTTCAAGGAGTATCCGAACAGATACATGGCAGCGAACGTCCCGATAATCGAGATCGGCACCATGACGCCAGGGATCAGCATGGCCCTCTCGTCTCGCAAGAAGACGAATACGACCAGAATGACGAGCACCACCGCGATTACCAAGGTTTGCCCCGTCTCTGCGAGAGAAGCGCGAATCGTCGACGTCCGATCGCCGGTTACAATCATTTCCGTACCGCCTGGCAGCGACGCTTTCAGAACAGGCAGGATCGCCATGATACGATCGACTGTCTGGATCACGTTAGCGCCCGGCTGCTTGTAGATCACCAGTGTCACGGCGGACTTTCCGTTGATAGAACCCGCGTTTCGCAAGCTCTGGACCGAATCGTTAACCTCAGCGATGTCCGATAGCAGGGTCGGTCGATTGTTGCGATAGGCGACGACCAAACCGCGGTAATCGGCCGCATGGGTGGCCTGATCAT
>CAZMNG010000749.1:0-2971 GCA_964567505.1 uncultured Chthoniobacterales bacterium | reverse complement strand
AGTATCGGAATTCTCGAAGGTCTTTGTAAAAAGTGCGTGAAAATTGCGTGATACTCGAATAGTCGATTTGTAAGTTGCTTTAAATAAGGATATTATACAATACAGTCTATCGCCGTTTAAGCCGTAGGCGGCACTCGTGCACTGAAGGACGTCCGTGGGTTCGGATAGAATCTGGCGCGAGCCAGACAAGTTAAAGGAGTGATTTTAAGCGAACCGTGGTTCGCTTAGGCGAAAGAGTAAGGAGCCCCGAAAACCTTCGGGGCGACGGGGAAAAAGTCTTTTCTCCCGAAAGTTCCGAATCGTGATCTTGCTCGGAGTCATTCAACGCAGCGAAGTGGAGAGAAATGGCAGGTCAGAAAACCGATGGGGCTGGAAATTTTCTATGAGGTGTATTAAGTGTTCGGATGAACATGTATCGCCATGTCCATCACGCCTCAAGCAGTTCAGAAACTTCTCGACGAGGTCGAGAGATCAAGAGCATCGCGTAAACGTGCCTGGGACAATCAAGAAATCAGATGGGCCCTCAAAGACACAGCAGGGATTGAGCTTCCAGCACCGGCCAGAAAAACAATCGACCTCGAGGGCCGGATTGTGCAAGACGGCGTCCGAAAGGCAGTCAAAGATCGTCAGATCGCTCTCGATATGTTGTTGAAGGCGATTCGAGAGTTCCGGAAGTATACAGATGAACCGCTAACTTTGCGCGGAAGTGATTACGCCCACGCGGTTCAGGAACTGAACAAGGCGATTGAGCAAGCGGACGGACTTTTGCTGTGACGGCCAACCGGAGGTTCGCGTTAGTCTATCAGTCCGAATTTTGTCGTTTCCTCTTTTTGTAGTATTAGAAACGAGGTTTACCGGTGAATTCTTCTTGGGCTATACTCGCTGCGCGAAACAATGCCGAATGGTGCGACATCGTCTGTCGATGCCATGGAAAACCGGGTGAATTTCTTCCTGACGTTTGGATTAACGAACATGTAACGCAACCGTTTTATCCGAATGCCGTGACTCCCAATAGCGGATCAAGCGCCGCTTCGGAGCAGTACCGAGCCATCGAGCATCTAACGGGAAAGCACATTGCAGACGATTGGGCCGTCAAGGATAGCTTTAGCTCGCTTGATCTTTCAGATCACGGATTTCGAGAACTGCTTACTGCGGAGTGGATTTACGCACCGGCTTCACTGAGAGTGCCCGAAACAGATTATGATGGAGCGCGCTGGGCAACTATAGCGGATTCGAGTCGATTGTTAGCGTGGGAAATAGCTTGGCGCGGAAGTCGGGAACTCCAAGGGTGCTCGCTGTTTTTGCCATCATTACTGGAAAATGACGCGCAAGTCATAATCGGAGCATTTCAGAAGGAAAAAATCGTTGCTGGCTGCATTGCAAACAGATCCCAAAATGTCGTGGGCATTTCAAACATCTTCCTACCAGAAGAAGGAGCCGAGCGATACCGGGCCGGTTGCGTGGCAGCTGCTATTCATTGGTCGAATGGGTTAGCCCTAGTGGGATAAGAATCCGGAAGTGATCTAGTCGCTATGCAGGCCTTGGGTTTTGAACGAATCGGAGGCCTGACGATCTGGGTTCGATCGCCCTAGGCGGCTGAAAAGCCGATCGCCGGCGTCGTCGATGTCATCCGGACACTTCACCCCGTCATACCCTGGCAGGGCTCACAGTTTCCGATCTCAAAGCTCCCCGTCAGAAGAAATTCTCGGGCGAGGGGAGAGAGTGCAGTACAGGAACACCTTCGAACATTTGTTTGTCAGAGGCTTTACCGGAAAAACAGTTATAGATAAGGTTTCAGCCATCGATTCGGTCTAGGCAGTCTTTGGGTGTATCACACAACGAAATCCGATATGACAGGTGCCGGTGTCGATCATCTGCGGATGCCGCGCCGCCGGACGGTAGCGCCGGCAGTAGTTGGGCGCGCAGAGATAGGAGCCGCCCTTTATAACCTTGCGCGGGATACGGATGCTAGGCTGCGTCGGGTCGTAGCTCAAGGCCTGCGGGCCGCCTTGCGGATTGCGCGGCACGCAGCACGGCCCCTCGGCCTTCGGCGGATGGTGGTCGGAATACCAGTCAGTGGTCCATTCCCAGACATTTCCGATCATATCGTAGAGACCGAAACCGTTGGGCGGGAACGATCCGACCGGCGAACGGCCTACAAACCCGTCCAGGCCCTGGTCGCGGTACGGGAAAGGGCCTTGCCAGGTGTTCGCCATGTAGTGATTATCGGGGGTGAACTCGTTCCCCCAGGAAAACATCGCGCCGTCCAGTCCGCCGCGGGCGGCAAATTCCCATTCCGCTTCGGTGGGCAGCGCCTTTCCTGCCCACGCCGCGTAGGCCTCGGCGTCCTCGAATGCCACATGGACCACCGGATGGTCCTCGCGGCCTTCGATCGTGCTGCCGGGGCCTTCGGGATGCCGCCAGTAGGCACCCGGCGCATAGGCCCAGCGGCTGCGAATGTCGCCCAGGTTCACAGTGCCGGTGGGCATGAAGAACACGGCGCTGCCCGGGGTGAGTAAGCTGGGATCGGCACCGGGATAGGCAACCGGATCAAGCGGGCGTTCGGCGACGGTACGGTATCCGGTTGCCTTCACGAACCCGGCGAAGTCGGCATTGGTCACGGCGTACTCGTCGATCCAGAAACCGCTGACCGTCGCGTCGTGCGCAGGCGCCTCCTCGGGGTAGGCGTTGTCCTCCCCCATTCGGAACCCGCCCCCGGCAATCCAACGCATGCCGACGGGCGTGCCGGTCCGCATCAAGGCATCATCCTCGGGATCGATTCGAACGATATTTTCCATTTGGTCGGCTCTCTGTTGCTGAGTTTGGCCATTCGTTGTCAGCTCGTCGCAATCCTGGTCCTAGCCCGAAGCTCTCATTCAGCCCGGTCCAAAGGGAGGGGGGGACCAACCAAACGCTCATGTGGACGGCCCGGAGGTGTCAACGCCTGATTGCTAGCGCTAGATCTGGATGT
>CAZMNG010000748.1:0-2972 GCA_964567505.1 uncultured Chthoniobacterales bacterium | reverse complement strand
GCTTATCTCCTGTTACCCGCCGCAGAGATTCGGAATATTCTCCCGCCAGAAAACAGGCGATCGCATCAATGCTTTTGAATTTAAAAAACAACGATGACGGTAGCTTGCCGAGGTCATTCTCCAGTCGACGGTTCAATCGCGCGATGACAATTGAATCGAGCCCGTAATCCTCAAAATCGGATTGCACATCCACGGCAGCGGGTTCGAGCCTGGTCACTTCGGCGAAGATCCCCTTTACATATTCGATCGTCACGTCGATCAACTCGGGAGCCACTCGATCAGCGGGATCGGAATCCCCAGCCGGCCGATAATCGGACTCTAACAGTGTCCCGGTCTTAACAGCGATTGCGCGGTGATTGAAAGGATCCTCCGCTGGCAGCCAGTAAGACCGCCGTTCAAACGGATAAGAAGGCAGCGAAACACGCTGGTATTTACCGGTCGCGTAGAACCCGCAGGGTAGATCGATTCCGGTGACATATGCTTTGGCTGTTCCCAGGGCGGCCTGCAGCTGCGCTTCATCTGTCCGTGCGGATTCCCAAGCTTTTTTGCAATTAGCAATTGTCGTTTGCGCGTCAGGGTCAGGAATCGATGATTGCGATTTAGAGTTTTCCCAACAGTTGGGAGCAACACCTCGGCTCAGTAGCTCATCTATTCGGGTCTGTGCCTCAAAAGCATCGCTAACCACCAATGCGTAGCGATATCTGAAATGACTTCTACCCGCGTGCAAAGTGAATGCGATATCACCCAATCGATGAACCGCGTGATCCTCCTGAAACCAGCGGCGCAGATCTCGCAATTTCTCGGTGAGCGCAGCTTGCGACCGCGCTGCAAGCAGCAAAGGGTAATAGCGACGCTCTACGCGAGAGATCGCTTTCTCCGGCCATTCCTCAATCAACAGATGAGCATTTGTGCCGCTGAATCCAAAGGAGCTCGCTGCGGCGATTCTCTTGCCAGAAGGCCCAGGATGCCACGAAACGGTCTCGGTATTTACATAGAATGGTGTATCTTTCAACTTCAGATGCTCGTTCTCGGTATTGAAATGCAGACTGGCCGGGATCTTTTGATGTTTCAGAGCCAATAGCACCTTGATAATTCCGGCGACACCTGCTGCAAGCATCGTATGACCAATGTTGCCCTTGACACTGCCAAGCGCGCAAAACTGTTTCCGGCCAGTGGAACCACTGAAAGCCGCCGTCAGCGCCTTGACCTCAATTGGATCACCCAGTGGGGTTCCGGTTCCATGGGCCTCCAGATAGGTGATATCGTCTGTATGGACGCCGGCTCGGCGATAGACTTCCTGTTCCAGGAGAACCTGCGAGCGCACGCTTGGCGCGGTGATACCATTAGTCTTTCCGTCCTGATTCAAAGCGGATCCCCGAATGACGCCGTAAATGAGGTCACCGTCCTTGATCGCCCGCTCCAGCGACTTTAGCACGACGACACCGATTCCTTCGCTAATCGCAATCCCGTCTGCTCGCTGGTCGAAAGGCCGGCACTTACCGGTAGCGGAAAGCATGCCGGCTTTACGGGTCATTACATGCGTCCGAGGCGTGAGCATCACGCTCACCCCGCCCGCAAGCGCCAGCTCGCAATCCTGAGCCGACAGGCTCAGGCAGGCCTGATGGACTGCCACCAGGGAGGATGAACACGCAGTGTCCAGTGCGACGCTCGGGCCCGTAAGATCAAGGTGGTACGCAATCCGTGCTGCAAGGATGGACGGTGAACCACCCGTAAACGCATGCGCAATATCACCGTTACTACCGTTCCAGTCGACACCGCTCAGATAGTCTCCGGTGGTCGCCCCAACGAACACGCCGCAACGGTGAGTTGCGAGCGATCGGTCCGAGTAGCCGGCGTCCTCGAGCGCTTTCCAGCATTCCTCCAGAAATATGCGTTGCTGAGGCTCCATGTATTCAGCCTCAACCGGCAGAATCTTGAAGAAAGCCGCGTCGAATTTATCGATCTCTTCCAGAAAGCCACCCCACCATTCGTTCATGCTGGCCGAAATACCTTGATGCCGGTTCTCTGCTGCGCTTGAGCCAAACCGATTCGACGGCACCCGACCCACGGAATCGACTCCGCCCTCGAGATTTTTCCAGAATATCTCTTTATTCGGTGCTCCGGGGAATCGGCAGGACATACCGATGATGGCAACTGGCTCCGCGCTTCTATGCAAATGTGCTGTTTGCGGTTGACTCAGCCGCGAGCTCACTGAGGTCGCTGGAGACAATTCCTTGAGACTGTTCTGACGGGCGGGCGGCGGATCAACCTCCGGCATCAACACTTCGCCTGGCTCACCTCGCAACTTTTCTAAAGGCACACTAAGCACCGGCGCCCTCGGCAACTCCCGCTGCACATGAAAAGAGGGGTATTGGCTCGCTACAAACGCCGAGAGCTTTTCTACGGTCGGATGATCGTAAATCATCACGGTGTCGAGCCGGCAGTTAAACATCCGGTTAACATCCCGCATGATCTCAACAGCAGTGATGGAGTCGACTCCGAGCTCGCTGAAACTGGCGTCCAGGTCGGTCTTCTCCTTAGGCAGGTGAAGCAACCGATTCAGGATGTCGAGAATCGCCTTCTTCACTTCACTCTGGTCGACTGACCCGGTCTTCGATATTGCATCAACTAAGCTGTCCGCCCGCGAATCCCGAGTCAGAGGGCTCTCCATCTCGCGTTCTGCCATGTTTCCATCTGAATCTTCCGCCCTCGCGCTGTCGCCGGCTGCGACGCCTGCGCTTAGGGACCGAAGGTGGATTCTATTTGATTTTGCGGCGTCCTTGGCAACAGAGAAAGTGTCAGACGATCCAAGCACCGAAGTCTTTTGAAAATGCGCTTCAATCTGGTCTCGTACTCCGGGAGACGACAGTGTTCGAACGTGCATTGCCAGCTCGTTTTCCAGAGCTTCCGGCAGCGCACGCAGTAGAGGTTTCGCGAGCTCACGCTTCAGTTCCTTCAACGCAGGAAGTGGC
>CAZMNG010000747.1:0-2972 GCA_964567505.1 uncultured Chthoniobacterales bacterium | reverse complement strand
GCCTTCACGGCATCCGCACGCTGGGATGTGATCTGCGTATCGAAATAGATGGTCGCGTCGCGATCGGTGAGAGCCTCGCTAAGATCTGTGGTCCAGAGCGTGATACCGTATTGATTGGCGAGTGACCGAAGACGAGGCTCGCTTCTGCCGACCAGAATTGGTTCCGGCAAAACGGTTTCACCGCTGCGCAAATTGATTCCGCCTTGTTGCCGGAGCGCGACGATGGAGCGTGCCAGATGCTGGGTGCGTCCCATCCGTCCAGTCACACCATTCATGATGATCTTAACGACTCTATTTTGCATGGAAAGAAAAAAACCGGCTTGACCGTATATTATATATGATATATGGAATTCGGGTTCAAGCGGTTTCCAATTTTCTTTCCCCAACCCATGAGTCCACCTCTCCGCATCGCTGTTGTCGGCTCCGGTATCGGCGGCGAACATATCAGGGGCTATCAAGAGCTGCCGGACCTCTTTGATGTCAAAGTGCTGTGCGACGTTAATCGCGAACGCGCTACGCCGGTCGCTCAGAAATATGGAATCCACAATCTCTGCGAGAGTTTCGATGAACTCTGTCGTCGGGAGGAGATCGACGTGGTCGATATCTGTACGCCTCCGGCGCTGCATCTTGATCAGATCAGGACCGCGCTCAAAGCCGGTAAACATGTAATCTGCGAGAAACCGCTCGCGGGGAGCGTCGCGGAAATCGATTTAATTTCCCGCCTGGCGCACGAAAGTGGCAAGCAGGTCATGCCAATTTTTCAGTACCGATTTGGAAACGGTCTGCAGAAGCTCAAATTTCTTGTTGATCGGAACCTGACAGGCCAATCGTTCGTTTTTAACGTCGATGTGGCCTGGTGGCGAGATGCCAGGTATTACGCAAACCCGTGGCGCGGCCGACGTGCGACCGAATTGGGCGGAGCCCTGTTAAGCCAGGCGATTCACGCCGTTGACATGGTTCACTATATCCTGGGACCGGCGAAAAATGTCTTTGGACGTGCGATCACGCGGGTCAATCAAATCGAGGTAGAGGATTGCGTGGCGATCTCGATGCAGATGGCGGATGGATCCCTGGGCACGATTTCGGTGACGCTTGGTTCTCTGGCTGAAATTTCCAGGCATCGATTCACGTTCCGCAATGTGACGGCCGAAAGCTGCACGGAGCCGTATGCGAATTCGCGGGACCCCTGGACATTTTCCTTCGACACTCAAGGAAACGAGCGCCAACTCCGGGATGCTCTCGAGGAATTCAAACCGCTCCCGGAACGGTACGCCGGCCAATTCTATCGGTTCTATTACTCTCTCGCGACAGACTCCAAACTCCCGGTGACTCTCGCCGACGCGCGCGCGGCGCTGGAACTCGTTGCCGCAACCTATCATTCCAGCGAGACGAAAATGCCTGTGCCGCTTCCAATCGGGCCCGGTCACCCGAAATACCATAGCCTGTAATCTGAACGTTCAAAAACCTGGTGTCCCGTGCGAAAGAATTAAGCATGGCCGAAACAGAGCGAATCGCTGAACAGCTGCCCGGCGGGATTGGCATCACACATTTGCGGGTCTACGATAGCGTGGCGCCGGACGGACTGGCGGGTGGCAGTCCCCACATGCATTACGCTTGTGCCGTGAGACAATTCTGTGCCAGGTTCATCTGCCTCTTCGCTTCTATGCTGATCTTAGCCTCGGCAAGCGAGGCGAAGACATTGACTGTCCTTTTGCTCGCCAACGCCAGCACGCAGGCGCAAATCCAGCAATTCCTTAATGAATACAGTAAAGAGCACACCGGAATTGATTTTAATGTCTCGATCGTTCAGTACAGCGCGCTGACGGCCAAGATCAACACGCTCGTGACGGCCGGGGAACCTCCGGATATCCTGGAAGTTACGACCGCTTATATTCAGACGTACGCAGAACAGGCGCTTGATTTAGCGCAGTACGCGAACAGAACCGAACTGCTGGACCAGTATCTTCCGAGTTACCAGGCATTCATTAAATCTGGAAACAAGATAATCGGTGTTCCGATTGAAGCGACGATTAACGGACTCTTTTATAATAAGGATCTTTTTGCGCAAGCGGGTGTCATCGCGCCGACGGATCCAGCGAACGTCTGGACCTGGGCGCAATTCAAGGAGGTACTGCAGAAGGTCATGAAACTGCCGACCTGTCGGATCGGCGTTGCGTATGACTGCAGTGTGCAACGGTGGTCCAACCTTCTCTACCAGGCAAATGGGCGTTGGATATCCGAGGATGGAAGTCGCATGTTGCCGGATCGTGACGCGGCGAAGGAAGCGCTCAATTATTTTCGAGGACTGATCGAAGCAAAGTTGGTGCCCACTTCTTCCTGGCCCGGAAAGACTGACGGCGGACCACTTTTCAAAACCGGGGTGACCGCTCTGATGTGGGCGGGTAACTGGGAATTGAAAACGCTCGTGGAAGGGGGTACACCGTTTCCGTTCGGAACCACCTTCTTTCCGAAGGACAAGATTCGTGCTGCGTGTCCTGGGGGCGAGTTCCTGATTGGGTTTTCAAAATCAGAAAATCATGGCGATGCGGCCAAGCTGCTGCTCTGGTGGGCGCAGCCGGAGATAACGAAGCGGTATCTTGAAAGCCTCGGGGGGTCGTTGCTGAGTCCGATCCACGATCTGCCGATCAACTACGGAAAATACACTGAGTATCTCAAACCGATGCTCGATGATCTCCAGGCGACGCCTCAATGGGTCGCCGAAGATCTCGCGAGGCCGGAATTGAACCTGCTACAGAACGATTTGCTGGACCAACTGATTCTTTATTGCACGGGCCGGACCGGTTTGGACACGACCCTCTCGCAAATCGACAAGCTCGGTGGGCAAGTTTTGAGCCGGACACCTCTGTCACCGAAATAACATGTACTTTGCCGGCGGCCCATTTTGATCGCAACAACGCAAATTCTATCTCCGAGACAGGACCTCCGTTAACAGTTGATTAGAAAATCATCCA
>CAZMNG010000746.1:0-2975 GCA_964567505.1 uncultured Chthoniobacterales bacterium | reverse complement strand
CGAACCTTCGGTAGCTGTGAAAACGCAGACAGCCGACGGCAATTGGCAGATGAGCGCCGTGGAACCCGGACGCATGGCAGCGCCGGGCTTGGTGGTGTATTGGTTCGGGTCCGATCTCTTCTATGCAAACATTGATCGCTTCGCAACTCAGGCCCGCAAACTGGCGACGAAATCTCCCTCCCCCGTGCGATGGCTTGTCGTGGACGCGGGAGCGATCACGAGCGTTGACTACACGGCGGGCGGCACTCTCAAAGAGCTGGACAAGGATTTGGCGCAGCACGGAGTCACCCTCGTTTTGGCTCACATCAGCGAGAGCCTTAAAGCGGATCTCGATCGCCTCGCCTTGACTGAGGTCATAGGTCTGAACCGGCAATTTGAAACATTACGGGAGTGCCTCGCCGCTTACGCGTCGGGCACTCGATGAACTCGATAACAACGGGAGGGATCACCTGATCGTCGCGAAACGGTTAGCTTTGATCTGATCGTTCCTGTGCGGTCAAAGGCACACTGACAAGGATGCTCGTACCACAACCTGGCCGGGTTCGAATTCTTAATGATCCTCCTAATTTTTTCGCCCTCGACCGCATGTTCGTTAATCCGAATCCTTGACCCGAATCAGGTGCTTTGGCCATGCCAGATCCATCGTCTGTCACTTCGAGACTCAACTTCCGCGAGTTGGATCGGAGAGTGATACTGACGGCGGTTGATCTGGCGTGGCGCACCGCGTTGCTGATGGCTTCCTGGGCGATTCGCAAAAGTTCTGGCCGGACTGCGGCGGGCAAGTATTCGTCGTTCACAAAGTTTGAAGCAAACGTGCAGCGCAGTCTGCCTGGTATGCTCGAACGGTCGGCCAGCATCCGCAGAGCCGCGATTAAGCCTGAGTCCTGGACCATTGCGGGCTGCAAGCTCAGGGTTGAGCGTCTGGCCTCAGCGAGCCCAAAGCGAGCCAGGTCGTCTGCTCGTTGCAGGTAGCTCAGGCTGGCGGCGCCGGGGCCGTTGTCTGCAAGGAGTTCCTGGGCCATGCCGAGCTGCATGGAAATCCCGGTGAAACTCTGCGCCAGCGAATCGTGGATCTCGCCGGCTAGCCGGTTTCTCTCCTGCAGCACCGCGGACTGACGTGCTGCGTCGGCCAGTTTGGAAAGTTGAATGGCCAGGCTGGCCTGGGTTGCCAAGGCGGTCGCGATTTCGAGCTCTTCCGGTCGGAATTCACGCTCTTCCGAAGAGGCGAGTGTCAGAAGACCGATCGGCTTTTCACGGGACGGGAGAGGGATCGTCAGCACGGTCTTTATGTACGATATATCCGGCCTCAAGAGCGGCCCACAAGGAGGCGTCAAGCCCTTCCTCCGTTTCGGCATGCACCAGTATCAATGTTGCGAAGTCTGCGTCATTCCCTAGAATGGCAAGCTGCTTCAACGCTTCCTGCGTCCTCTCAGGTAAACGGTTTAACTTGCCGGCCATCAGATCGACGACGTTGTCGGTGTAGCCCTTGGCGCGAATGCGCTCCAGATCCCACCTCCAGCTGCGGTCGCACGCATCAAATCGAAGGAGCTCTTCCTCGCGCAGGGCCGTCAGGAACTGGATCGCGAAAAACGGATTGCCAAGCGTTTTCTCGTGCACCAGCCGTGCAAGTGGATCGGCTTCTGTCTGCTCACAATGGAGTGTATCAGCTACAAACTCGGTCACGTCCCGGAGCGATAACGGAGCGAGCACAATGTCGCGCACGATCGCGTTGGTCTGCCGAATTGTCTCCAGCGTGCGCACAAGGGGGTGAGTGGGGCCCACTTCGTTATTTCGAAATGCCCCGATGAGCAGCAGGTACTGGACCTCTGGCTGGGTCATCAACTCTTCGAGCAATTTCAGCGTGGCGCTGTCCAGCCACTGGAGATCGTCCAGAAAGAGTGCCAAGGGATGCTCCTTGCGCGCACATACCCCCAGAAAAGATCGGAACACCGCGTGAAAACGACTTTCCGCTTCCAGTTGCGAGATTTCCGAAACCGGTGGCTGCTTACCGATGACCAGCTCCAGTTCGGGAATGAGGTTGACAATGAGTTGAGCATTTGAGCCGAGCGCTTGGTGGAGCAATTGACGCCAATGCCTCACTTCCGCATCACTTTTGCCCAGGATCTGCCGTACCAGTCCCTGGAAAGCCTGAGCAATCGTCCCATACGGGATATCGCGCTTATACTGGTCGAATTTTCCAGAAATGAAGATTCCGTGGGGCAGCACGACGACTTTGTGAAGTTCATTGACAATTGAGGACTTGCCGATTCCGGAATAACCCGAAACTAGTACCAGCGCCGACTGGCCTGTTGCGACAACCTGATTAAATGCATCGAGAACAATTTGGCATTCTCGATCACGGCCGTAGAGTCGCTCGGGCATCAGGAGCCGGTCGGAGGTGTCGTGCACGCCAAGGGCGAAATTATCGATCCGGTTTCCAGATCCCCACTCGGATAGGCAGCGCCTCAGGTCGGCCTCTAAGCCGGCCGCGGTCTGATAGCGTTTCTCGGCGGATTTGGCGAGCAGTTTTGAGACGATGGCCGAAATGATCTCGGGAATACCTGCCGCGCGCCGAGCGGGTGGCTCCGGCTGCTTCGCAAGATGGCAGTGAACCCATCCTATCGGGTCTGAGGCGGTGAAGGGAAGAGTTCCGGTGAGCATCTCGTAGAGCATGACCCCCAGTGAATAGAGATCGCTGCGCGAATCGATCGAACGATTCATTCGACCGGTCTGTTCGGGCGCCATGTAGGCGAGTGTTCCTGCGATAAATTCGGGAGGATTAGGCTCCTGGCGTTCACGAGGCAATCGCGACGCAATGGCAAACCCGGTCAAAAAGGCGCGGCCGGTTGCGCAGTCAACGGCAACAACGCTGCCTGCCTGGGTGGCTTGCAATTAATGGTCTCCGCATATTCGCAAGCTCCTGACGCGGCCGCTGATCTGGTTCGCTACCTCACTTCGCCCGAGATACAGAAGAA
>CAZMNG010000745.1:0-2976 GCA_964567505.1 uncultured Chthoniobacterales bacterium | reverse complement strand
TGTATTGGCCGAAGGAAGAAGCCTTGGAAGGCAAGTGGACCGCACCGAAGCTCAACAAGGTGGAGTAAATTAGCCTAGCCCATCAATCTCCGAAATCACGACCATGAAAACCAACACCATCCTCGCCGCCGCGCTCTTTGCCGGTCTGGCGTTTACCACCGTCCGCGCCGCAGAGGTTACCCCCGCGGAAGCGCGTGTTATCGCCAAGCAAGCCTACATCTATGGCGAGCCGATCGTGGACAACTACCGCATTCAGTACGCCTACTTCGTCGACACCAAGAGCCCGGAATACAAGGCGCCTTGGAACCACATCTGGAACAGCGCACGCCTCTTCTCTCCTGCCGACAAGGCGATTCAAACGGCCAATTCGGACACGCTTTACTCCATGATCGGCGCGGATCTACGTGCCGAGCCTATTGTGCTCACCATTCCGAAGATCGAAAAGGAGCGCTATTTCTCCGTCCAGCTCATCGACTACTACACGCAGAACTTCGACTACATCGGTAGTCGCACGACCGGAAACGATGGCGGGACCTACCTGCTCGCCGGACCGGGCTGGAAAGGTGAGACACCCAAGGGCATCGACAAGGTCTTTCGTTCAGAGACCGAGTTGGCGTTTCCCGGGTATCGCACGCAGCTCTTCAATTCGGGTGATCTCGAGAATGTGAAAAAGATCCAGGCGGGTTACAAGGTACAGACGCTCTCTACGTTCCTCGGTCAACCCCCACCCGAGGCCGCGCCCGCGATTGATTTTATAGCGCCGCTCACGGCCGCCGAGCAGAGAACCTCGCCCGAGTTCTTTAACGTGCTGAACTTCGTTCTGCAGTTCTGTCCCACGGTCTCCTCGGAGATGGCGCTGATGGAGCGCTTCGCAAAGATCGGCGTCGGCGCGGGAAAAACGTTCGACGTCGACAAGCTCTCGCCCGAGATGAAGACGGCCATCGAACAAGGCATGGCGGACGCTTAGGCCGAACATGCGGCCCTTCCAACTATTAAAACACCTGCTGCGGTCCATGGATTCCGATAGGAAAGCAGCTTGCCGGTTGCAAGACCTACAAGATTCATCTACCGCCTAACATTTCGGCTAAGGACTTCTGGTCCTTTGGCTCTCGGATCGGGCCACGCAAAATATCTCATCAAAAAATCACGCAAAATAATTTCCCAAATTACATTGGGTTGTGAGTTCCCCAAATTAGCTCGCTAACTTGGCTCACCTTATTGATTTCGGCGATGCTCTCGACAGAGTTGATTAACAACCTCTCGAACAGCCGAAAGTCGGCCTCCGGTGATGCGAATCACGCTCGCGACTGCTTCTGAATCCCACCTCATGTGGTCCGGTTGCGTAGCGCTACGCTCCACCAGTTCAAGGTCGAATCCGGCATAAACGGTGCCCCCCTACGGGCTACCCCCATTTATTCCGTCTCGACATTGAGCTGGTTACGCTCCGCGCTAAGAGTTACTGTCTTTTGCGCTTGATTCCTGTTCGCTCGTGACCTCGCTCCGAGGGATCAAACGCAAAACTTTCTAACGGATCAAAGCGCGTCGGGCATCCATTGGTCCATTCTCGACCAAACCTTTTGCTATAGGTGAGAACTCGTTGCAGCGTGAGGGTTAAGATTAAGACCCACGCGGCGCAAAAGGGCTCGCGGTTCCGCGCGAACCGTAGCTTCCGATTGGCGCGCGTGTGATCGCCGTGTAAAGGAGGGGGCGATCGAGGAGGCGCGAGGGCTCAACCAGCACAATAGCTTGCTCCGTCTGGGAACCCTGCAATTTATGGACCGTAACGGCATACGCCAGATGGAGGTAGAGCATACGCCAGCTAGCGATCGGGATCTCCCGTCCGTCGTCCCTCTTCACATGGACCGCATCCGCCGAGACCTCGCTTATTCGTCCCAGCGAACCGTTGCTCAGGCCCACTTCGGTATCGTTTATCGTGAACATTACGGGATCGCCGGACGAGAAAGCGCGTCCAGGCTGTAACGCGCTATTGATGGCTCGCGCGCTTTTGCGGTAAACTGTGACCTCCCCGCCGGCCGAAAGCATTTCTGTCCGCAGACGCAGGCAATCTCGTAGAGGCTCCTCGGATTCGATGAAACAGACACCCTCAGGTAGCAGCTGTTCAGCGAGCTTTGGTACAACCCCTTGACGGACTGCGCGGGCAACGGCCGGTATCCCGGTATCTTCAGATTGCCGCCACACTTGTTTCAGTTCGATTTGAGGACCGTAGCTTTCCTGGACCAAGCGATGGAACACTAGCCCGGCGCCAATCGGCGGCAGTTGTGCCGGGTCGCCGATCAAAAGCAGCCTGGTGGCTGCGCGTGTCAACGCCTTGCTGATTCGATAAAACGTCGAGAGATCCACCATGGACGCTTCGTCAACTACTAGGAGGAAGTCCGCCGCGTGCAGTCTTTTCTTTGGATGCGAGGAACGACGCAATGGTGCGACAAGGGAAAATAGTCTCCATCTCCGGGCCGATGGTCTCCGCGATCCGCCGCGCCGCCCGACCCGCCACAGCGACGAAGCAGGCTTGATAGTGGGCTATCTGGAGGCACTCTGTCAAAGCGCGTAGAGCGGTGGTTTTTCCGACCCCTGCACCGCCGCACACCAAGGAAAAAGGTTCGATGAGACCGAGCCTCACGACTTGACGCTGTTCTGCATTAAGGTGGATTCCGTGCCGATGCTCTGAGGCGGTAATCGTAGCCGCGAACGATTCAGGTGGAAGCAGTAAAGGCCAACTGGGCGAGCGTTGTTGAAGCCGTTCAAACCAGCGACCCACAGCGTCTTCCATTAACGCGGGGCCAACAGCCTGTAGCCCGCCGTCGTGCTGAAATAACACGCGCCTCACCACCGCTTCGTCCACAGCCTTAATCGCCAACACGCCGTTCAGCAGGCGGTTATCAGTACAAAGCTGATAGTGTTTGAGGATCTCCTCGGACAGAAAATCCTGGGAATAAAGCTTCGCGCTCGATGTTAATC
>CAZMNG010000744.1:0-2982 GCA_964567505.1 uncultured Chthoniobacterales bacterium | reverse complement strand
CTAAGGGAGCGCGGTAAACCATGCGCTTGTGTTCGGGCGCGGGGCCGTTCAAGAATTGGGGTGCTTTGAAGAATCCCCTGATCGTGGCGTTGGATGTGCCGGATGAAAATGCGGCGTTGCGGCTCGTCGAGGAGTTGGCCGACGCCGTGCGCTTCTACAAGATCGGCTTGCAGCTTTTTACGCGTTGCGGGCCGCGCGTGGTCGAGGCGGTGAAGGGGACGGGGGCGAAGGTTTTCCTGGACCTGAAGTATCATGATATCCCGAACACGGTCCGGCACGGTGTCGAGTCCGCATGTGGCCTGGGCGTTCACATGCTGACGGTCCACCTCTCCGGCGGGCGGTCAATGTGCGAAGCTGCGGTGGTCGGTCGCGGAATTTCAAAGACGTTGCTGCTCGGTGTCACAGTGCTCACAAGTTTAACCAACGATGCATTGTCCGAGGTCGGGTTTCGCGGATCGATCCAGGACGAGGTCTTGCTGCTGGCGGAGCTCGCAAAAAATGTCGGAATTACCGGCCTCGTCGCAAGTCCGCACGAACTTGCGCTCTTGAGAAATCGCTACGGTTCGCTGTTCAAAACGGTCATTCCGGGGATCCGTCCGGCATGGTCGGAATCAGGCGATCAAAAACGAATCATGACGCCAAGACAAGCCGTGGACGCAGGCGCAGATTATCTTGTGATCGGCCGGCCAATCACGGCGTCAAGCAATCCCAAAGATGCGGTCAAACGGATCATCCACGAACTCGAGCAGACGGCGTAGCCGGAAAATAGACAGACTATTCGGCAACACGACCTGCACAACGGCAAAACTCCAAATCGTATCGAACTTCGATGTTCGACTGTCCCCAATCCTCGACGCTTTTTTCCGTGACCCGAACAAATCCAACCGATTCGTAGACCGTGATCGCGCGATCCAGTCCTTCGACGGTCCAGAGGTAGACCAATCTGAAACCGGCAGATCGGCAGTACCGGATCGATTCTTCGACCAGCCATCGCCCAAGTCCAACCCCTCGGAAGGAAAGATCCACAAACAGCAAGCGAAGTTGAGCCTCATTGTCGGGGCGTTCTACGATAAAAACCGAGCCGACAACTTTGCCCTCTTGCTTCGCCAGCCAAACACGAGCACGGTCTCTGCCCTGATCGAGAATAAAGTCGACGGCGATCCGCGCGCAATACGCCTCATGCACTTCATTAAAGCCGTAGTCCGCAAAGTTCTGGATCCCGTGAATATAGATGAGCTGCCCAAGGTCGCCCGGGACGAAATGGTTATGCATTGAGATCCCTGCAGACCGGATCTTGCTCGGCAAATTCATCGTGGTCTGAGACCTGTTTAATCCAACAACTAGGTTTCCGTTTATGATTCGTTCGCGCCAGCTCACGCGAAAAAAAGACGACAGTCACACCAGCGTCCTGCATGAAATCACGCCAGAACCGCGTGATTTGCGCCGATGATCCGGTATGCACCCGACTTAATCCGATCCAGAACAGCGAGGTTATTCGAGATCTTGGCTTCCTGGACCAATCCGGCGATGTAGAAATGTAACTCCTGCGCGAGCAACTTCGGATCCTGCCTCGGGATATCCCCGGCATCCATCGCATCGCGTAACGTCGACTCCAGATAGCGACATTTACGCTCGCTGATCTGCTGGGCCATGAGCCGGATCGACTCGTCCTGCGTACTAAGCTCGCTGCCGAGCGAAGCAAACGGACATCCCAGCACGCACCCATTCGACTCAAAGCGCTCCGTCTGATTGCGCCGAATGTGCGCAAAGTAGGCTTCCAACCGTTCCATCGGCGTGGCCTGAATCGAAAATATACGGTCCAAAGCCAAGCGAACTTTGTCCCAATGGTATTCGTACGCCGCAACTGCCAGCTCCGATTTTGATCGGAAAAAATGGTAAAAGCTCCCCTTCTTTACCCGGGATCGTTCACAAATCTGATCGACTCCCACCGACCCATAGCTCTGACGCCAAATCAACTCGTGGGCCGTTTCCAAAAGGCGCAGCTTAGAATCACAGAACCGCATGGATGGGGTCAACATACTGGACCGATCGGTCAACCGCAACTTAGAAATTCCACCCAATATTTTCTCGCACTTCGACCGTGCATGATTCCGATCACCGAACTGAATTTCGACCACTGAATTCCGGCTGAAATGTTCGGTCCAATGGACGATGATCCAGCGACAGCAAGCGTAGCGTATGATCGCTTGGTTCGTTATCATTACTTTAATTGGGTATTACCTCCTGGATTCCAGCGCGAAATTCCTTAATTTGCGGAGCCTGGGTCAAGAGGTCCCAAGCGAGTTTCTGGATGTCTACGACCCTAACCGGTACCGGCGCTCGCAGGAGTACACGAGATTGAACACACGATTCGAATTCGTTACTGCCACAACCGAACTCGTGATTTTGCTCCTCTTCTGGGCAATCGGCGGGTTCGAAGGAGTGGACCAATTCATCCGGAAATTCCATTTCCAACCCGTAATAAACGGGCTGATCTACTTCGCGATCCTTGCAGCCGGGCAGACGGCCCTCATGCTCCCGTTTCGAATTTATCAAACGTTCGTCATCGAACAGCAATTCGGCTTCAACCGAACTACGATCAAGACGTTTATAGCAGACTGTCTGAAGGTGTGGCTCATCTCCGGTCTCGTCACGGGTCTGCTGGCTTTCGTCGTTCTGAGTCTCTTCGAAGCGTTTGGAGTCCACGCATGGTTGATCTGCTGGGTCTGCACTCTGGTGCTATCGGTGATCCTGGTTTATATCGCGCCCGCGGTTGTCCTTCCGCTCTTTTTCAAGACACGCCCCGTCCCGGAAGGCGAGCTGCGGGACCGAGTGACAGAATTTGCGGTTCGCGAGAAATTTCCAATTCGCGACCTCCTCGTGATCGACGGTTCCCGCCGTTCGTCGAAAGCAAATGCGTTCTTCACTGGCTTCGGTCCGAACAAACGAATCGTGCTATACGACACCTTGATCAACAATCAC